>DASPJC010000019.1:0-12278 GCA_035628815.1 Ohtaekwangia sp.
GGCATAGTCAATCCCGATGCGCGGGCTGGCTTCCATTTTTGCGCGGGGGATCTTCAATCCCAGGTCTTCTATCCAAACATCATCATCCAGCAAAAACTTTCCATTGAATTTTCTGTCAATGCCCAGGGCTTTAGTCAGTTTGCCAGGACCAGAGGTAAGATGAAACGGGTTTTTCAAAGGCCCCCGCCGCAGTTCCATCGCCGGCGTTCCCGCGACCGGTTCGATCGCCCGGATCAAAACGGCATCAGCTGTGCCTTGCCGGTTAGTCACCACGTTGAACAGGTTATACATCCCATAGCACAGGTAAACATAGGCATATCCACCCTTCTCAAACATGATGGCATTGCGTTTCGTTTTCCGCGCATTGTAGGCATGACAACCCCGTTCCTTCCATGAATAGGCCTCGGTTTCAACGATCATCCCTCCTGTCAGAACGCCATCAATGTTCGTAAAGAGTCCTTTACCCAGGAGTTCACGTGCGATTTTCACGACATCCGACCGTTGATAAAAGCTTTCCGTCAGCTTCATGCCTAAACGATTTCCCTTCTCGAAAGAATTTTTAACTTTGCCGCCGCTAATTAACAGACAAACCTAAAATTAATTCCACCATGAAAAAATCGATATGGCTTCTGGCGCTGATGTGCCTGGCTGTCGTTGCCGCAGCACAGGTTCAAACCCCGGCTGCAAGCCCTGCAGGATCAGTATCTACAACCGTTGGACTTACTGATGTTAAAATTGATTACTTCCGTCCTCGCGCAAAAGGCAGGAAGATCTTTGGCGCAGATGCAGCCGCACTCGTTCCCTACGGTGCCATCTGGAGAACAGGTGCCAATCAGGGTACTACGATCACATTTTCAGACGACGTTAAAGTCGAAGGAATTGCTGTTCCAAAAGGACAGTATCTCATCGTTTCCTGGCCTGGCGCCACCGAATGGACGATATCCCTGTACAAGGATGTGGCCATGGGCGGGGATCTCTCGAAATATGATGCCTCCAAAGATGCCGCGAAATTCAAGGTGAAACCGGAAAAGCTTACTGAAAAGGTCGAAACACTCACCTTCAACATCGGTGACATTTCCGATGACAGCAAAAGTGCAAAAGTACAGCTGGCCTGGGAGAACACCGCTGTGAAGTTTTCAGTCTCCGCTGACTTCGATGCGAAGGTCATGAAGTCGATCGCGGAAAATACCGCCGTTCAACCCTACAATTACTTCCAGGCTGCCGTATACTACCTCGAAACCGGTAAGGATCTGAATAAAGCGCTGGAATGGGTAAATAAAGCAGCCGAAGGTATGAACAGCCCGTTCTGGGTACTGCATCAGAAGGCGAAGATCCAGAAAGCTCTCGGCGACAAGGCCGGCGCGCTGGCGACTGCCAATGCCTCTCTTGAAGCTGCTAAAACGGCTGGAAACCGCGATTATCAGGCGATGAATGAGACCCTTATCAAATCACTGAAGTAATTTCAGAAAATGCAATCACAACGAAAGCCATCCCCAACGGGGTGGCTTTTTTTGTGTTAAGCAGGCATCCATTACCTTTGTTCGGAACCGCCGCATTTTTAGAAGGCTTGCCAGCGCAACGATTTTTGATGACTTAAGCGGTTTGCTCAGATCCTGGAAGTTTTCCGGGACAGAACCGGTCGAAAAGAACTTCCTTTCGATCTCCATGATACGCCATGAGAAGAATATCATTCCATATTGCCTGGATGTATAAGTCATTGCTGCTTCTCCTGGCCATGGCGTTCTTTGCTGACAGCAACGCGCAATTGCTGAATCTTGAGTTCGAGGCTTACAATACCACCAAAGGACTTTCCCACAACCACGTTTTCAGCATCGCGCAGGACAAGGAAGGATTTTTATGGGTTGGTACCAACGATGGCTTAAACCGGTTTGACGGGTATGATTTCAAGGTGTTCCGACACGATCCGGACAATCCGCAATCACTGGCCGACAATTCAGTTCACGCACTATGCGTCGGAAACGACAGCACGCTCTGGATCGGAACCACGAACGGCATCTGTCGCTATTTTCCCAGGACCGAAACTTTTGAACGGTATCCTGTCGTCTACCCCGATTCGAACAAGATCAGTGGCGCCAGCGTAAGCGATATCCGGATACATCCGAACGGAACTGTATGGGTCTCGTATATCGGCGACGGTGTCAACGTCATCGATCCGGCAAACAAGACGGTTACACATTACGCCGTGGGTGAAGCTCCGTCGCGACGGCTGAACAATAACCTCGTGGCCAGTATTCTTTTCATGCCCGACGGCGATGTACTGCTGGGCACCCTCGGCGGTCTGCAGATCATCGATAAAAACGGAAGGGTTGTTCCGTCCACGCAGGCCCTGGCCAGGTATCCGTGGAAGGATTCAATCGATCATTCCATTCGGACTCTTACGTTGTCGCGCGACCGGAAGACGATCTGGATTGGGACAGAACTGCAGGGACTCTATCATGTCGACCTGCCCACGGGTAAAGTCATGCAGTATACCAAGGACAACAGCGGGCTGGAGTTCAACCACATCCTTTCGCTTTACGAGGATAAACGGGGCACGCTTTGGGTAGGCAGCGAAGCCATTTACCTGTTCGACCGATCAGCGGGCACCCTGGTGCAGTACAACGAATACGGCATCGCCGGAAGCCTCCAGATCAGGAATCCGGTCTACACGATTTTTGAAGACCGGGACAATAATATCTGGATGGGCACTTTCCGGCTGGGGCTGCTCAAATACAACCCCTTTGATACACGCGTTCTGCATTACCATACCAACCTCGGTGAAGGAAGCATTCAGAACAATGAAGTGTTATCCTTCAGCCAGGACAGCGGAGGGAAGGTGTGGATCGGGACGGGTGGCGCCGGGCTATACCGGCTGGAAAACAAACTGAAAGCGTTTGATCAACCCGCCCGGAACGACGATTTCAGCTCGAAGATCATCAAGTGCATTTACAAGGACCCAAAAGGAAACCTGTGGCTCGGCACATGGGAAGGCGGCTTTATGCGCTATCATCCCGGCAGGGACGAACTGGAGATCTTCAGTGAGAAAACAGGAAATTTTCACAGCGCCAATGTGTGGGATATTGCGCCGGATCACACCGGCAACCTCTGGCTGGGATCTCTGCGCGACGGACTCTCCTACTTTCTGCCCGTGACCCGGACCGTACGCACTACTTATACACACGATCCGTCTGACCCTGCATCACTGGCATCGAACGACATTCTCAGTCTCCACGTCGACCGGAGAAACAACCTCTGGGTAGGTACAGGAAACGGGTTAAGTATCCTGGAAGACGGCAAGTCATCATTCAGAAATTTTCGCAGCACCGGAAAGCCCGGCGCCATACCGAACAACATCATTCTTTGCATCTATGAAGATAGCCAGGGAAAAATGTGGATTGGCACGAATGGCGGTGGCATCACGATCTTCAACAGCGACTTCACGGTCCTGAGAACGATTGGTGAAAAAGACGGTCTGCCAAGTGCAACCGTAGCGTCCATTCAGCCGGACGATCGCGGTAACCTCTGGCTGGGTACTTACAACGGCCTGGCGAAGATCAACCCTGTTAACATGGCGATCACAGAAGTGCCGCAGATCATCGGCTTACAGGGACGGGAATTTGTTCCGCGTTCCAGTTTCAAGGATGACAAGGGCCGCTTGTTCTTTGGAGGGATTAACGGGTTCAACCTTTTTCATCCTGACAGTCTTATCTTCGACCCCGTTCAGGGCAAGGTGGTGCTCACCGACTTAAAAATCCAGAATGACGAGATCAGGCCAAACCGCGAGTACAATGGCAAAACCATCCTCGCCGAATCAATTACCGTTGCCGATGCCGTCGAATTTTCTTACAAGGACTATGCCTTTACCATCAGCTTCTCGTCGCTTACCTATAACTGGCAGAAAAGTGTGCGCTACGCCTATATGCTGGAGAATCTCGATGATGAATGGCAATACACCTCCGCCGAGCGAAGGTTCGTGCACTACACGAATCTCGCCCCGGGCAAATATACCCTTCACGTGAAAGCGTCCTTTGACGGCGTTCACTGGCCAGACCACGCGAGGATTTTGCGGATTATCGTTGCCCCACCGTGGTGGAATACATTATGGTTTAAAAGTTTCGCTATCGTTTTTTTCCTGTCCGGTCTTTACGCGCTGTACTGGGTACGGGTGAGATTTCTCACGCAACAACGCAGTAAACTGGAAGGCCTCGTCGAAGACAGGACCAGGGCGTTGCAAAAATCAAATGCGGAAATCAAGAACCTCCTGGCCCAGGTCGCCCGGCAACGCGACAGCATCGAAGAGAAAAACCACCAGCTCACCGATATCAATGATGCCATCGCCATGCAGCGCGACAGCCTGGAGGAAAAAAGCGTGGAGCTTGAGAAAACGCAGGCCAAACTCAAAGAGATCAATGAAGACCTTGAGAAACTGGTCAGCGAGCGCACAC
Source organism: Ohtaekwangia sp. (assembly GCA_035628815.1). Lineage (GTDB taxonomy): Bacteria > Bacteroidota > Bacteroidia > Cytophagales > Cyclobacteriaceae > Ohtaekwangia. Next base: position 4,446 of record DASPJC010000019.1, read on the forward strand.
AAAAGCTGAACGATACCGTCAAGGAGCTTGAAACATTTCTCTATCGCGCCTCGCATGATATTCGCGGGCCGATATCCAGTATGCTGGGACTGATCGAAGTGACGCGGCTTGAACCGGACCACGAAAAGTTCTACCGCGTTTATAACGAATTTCTTCATAAGACCGTCCTGCAACTCGACCGCACCCTGCAAAAACTGCTGGAGAAACACATCATCGAAAGGAACGAGGTAGTCTACGAAACATTAAATAAGGAGATGGTGCTGAAGATCCTGCACAACCTGCTGAAAAGCATTTCTTACTTCCGTCCCGACTTTTTTCGCGCAACCATCGAAGACGGCACACTGATCAGAACGGACCGGATGTTGCTGACGATTCTGTTAAGTAACCTTTTGGAAAATGCTTTCTTTTTTTCAACCGATGCAGAGAACAAAAACGTGCAGCTGGATATAAAACGTAACGGAAACGAAACGCTTATCACCGTTACAGATTTCGGGCCGGGCATCAGCCATGTATTGAAAGACAAGATCTTTGACATGTTCTATCGTGGCAATGTTCAATCGTCAGGTAACGGGCTGGGATTGTATCTCGTGAAATGCGCGCTTGACAAGATCAAAGGCACCATTGAACTGGAGACCAAGGAAGGGGTTTATACGTGCTTTGTTATCAGGCTGCCGGATTAGGCGGTGCGTTGGCGGAGGGTGGGATGTTAGGTGGTGGATGGTGGTGTTTATGTTGGGGGTGAACGTTGATGTTGGGAGGGTTCGGGGCTGATGCAACAGATATTCGATTGATTTAATGTAATTTTTACTTCCAAATATCCTGCCGGCGAATGCTGAAATTGTTGAAAATTCTTGTGTCACTCCTGCTGGCTTTTGGTGTTCTGGCGCTTTTATTCGTTAACGCTTCGTTATACCATACGCCGGAGTTCAGGGCCATTTCCGGGATGCAGATGAATACTGACGTGCTCGGGCAGCTGCGATACCTGAAATCAAAAATGCGCATGGGTGCCGGTGCGGAAATGCAGTCGCAATATCCCGAAGGATTTGTCTTTATAAACGCTTTATACGGGTTGAGCTGGTACGAGGTAGCTGTTGTGGCGCCCGCAAAAAGCGACCTTCGGAAAGAAGCCTTGGAAGAATTACAATTCGCCTGCGATGCGATCCTTTCTGACGACGGCAAACGCGTGTTTACAGCGGACATGGACTTGCCCTATGGCGCGTTCTACAACGGGTGGTCCAGCTATCTGCTCGGAAAAAAGCTGTCCATAACAGCTGTTGAAAAACGTGATTCCGGAGAGGTGAGAATTTTCAATGATCAATGCCGTCGAATTTCCGCCAACCTATCGGGCGGTACTTCACCGTTCCCCGAATCGTACCCAAACGGGGCGTGGCCTGCCGACGGAATGGTTTGTGCAGCATCGCTCGCGCTTTGGGACAGGACATTTATCCCCGCTTACAAAGAAACAATTGAACGATGGCTCCAGCGTGTAAAGACGAACACCGATCCGCTGGGACTGGTTCCTCACCAGGTATCTTCAAAAACCGGCAAACCGCTCGAATTTTCCAGGGGATCCTCCCAAAGCCTGACGTTGGTATTGCTACTTGAAGTCGATTCGGCTTTTGCCAAAGAGCAGTTCGCCCTTTACAAGGACTGGTTTCTCGATTACACGTTTGGTCTACCGGGCATTCGTGAATACCGTATGGGAAAAACTGCCGCCGCTGATATTGATTCCGGTCCCGTGATCCTTGGCATAGGCGGCGCTTCAACCATTGTGGGTATGCGGACAATGGCCTTGTTCGGTGAACAAACCATTGCGACAGGGCTCCGAAATACGATTGAAGCCACCGCCTTTCCGATGTACTCGAACGGGGAAAAAAAATATCTTTTTGGCGCGTTACCCATGGCGGATGTCTTTATTGCCTGGGCGAACTCAGTGGAGATGACCGAACAAAAAAAACTTCAGCCCGATCCGCACTGGCGGCTTCGCTTTCAACTGTATTCGCTTTGTGTAATACTGCTTTGCCTGGTGGCCGTATTCCTTATCAGGCCATCAAAGAAAAGCAGCAGCGGTTAATCCTCATTCCCGATTCCCTTATTCCTCAGGCCTTCATTCTCAATCACGCATACTCTCGTTCAATCATTTCTCCTACACTCTCGGCAACCTGATCACACACTCCGTCCCTTCTTTTTCCCTGCTTTTGATTTCGAGCTTCCCGTGGTGTACCATCATCACCCTGTCGACGAGGGCCAGGCCCAGCCCCGCGCCTGAAATCGAGCTCACGTTTGCTGCGCGGTACAACGGGAACCGTATACGCTGAAGGTCACTCGCCGGTATGCCAATCCCTGTGTCCCGTATAGAAATCATTACTTCGCTACCTTTCAGATCGAAGCTGACATGAATGGCACCGGCTGAATACTTGTAGGCATTGTCGAGTACGTTGATGAGCGCTGTGTGAAGTAACTGACTGTTACCATTGATATTGACTTCAGGCACCTCTCCTTCCTTAACGACTTCGCGTTCGGGATGATGAATTGAAAACGTCGTGAGGGTATGATCCATCAGCTGGCGCAGGTTCACGCTTTCCAGTTCCGCTTTTGACGATCCCTCCTCGAGCCGTGCCAGTGTGAGCAACCCCTGTGTAATGTTGGCCAGGCGTTCGGCCTCGAGCATAACAACTTCCAATGTCCGCTGGTATTCGTCGGCGGAACGGCTGCGGGTCAGTGCAAGCTCCACCTCCGCCATGATTGCCGTCAGCGGGGTTTTCAATTCATGGGAAGCATTTTGAACAAAACGTTTTTGCGCAATAAACGCCCGTTCGATCCGGCGCAGCAGGGCGTTAAACGTCAGGATGAGTTCATCGATCTCGTCCATCTTGCTGATATCCTTATCCATCTTCAGCCGGTAGCTCAGGTTGTCTTCCGTAATCTGCTTGACTTCCTCGACTACCCGGGTAACGGGCTTGAGCGCGTCGCTTCCAAAATACAGTCCTGCCAGGTAAGCAAGGACCAATCCCACCCCCCAGCCGGCGATGGACGCCTTGAATAAAAAATTCAGTTCGCGTTCTCCGGGGATGTCCTTATCAGAAACAAAAACAAGGTATAATATACCGTCGATAATGTGCCGGCGTCCAACCGTTGTGTATTCACCGCGCTCCGCATTGAAGAGTTCGTTCTGCTGAAGAAAATTCACCCATGTTTTCGGGATATCATAGTCACCCTGGCGATGTAGCAGCGTACCGTTGGCGGCATATACCGAAGTTGAGGGATTAACAAGGCTAAAAGAACCGGCGGGCATGACATCCTTCACGTGCGGACTTGCATAATGCAATATCTCGAGACTGGACTGCTGGATGAGGCGTTCCTGAAAATCGGCATGAAGGAAACCGCGGGTAACGAGATAGATAACGACCAGGATGGCACCTGTGATGAGCGCGCTGACAAGCATGAAACGCAGGGCGAGGCGCTGTACGATTTTCACGCTTCGGGAAGTTTTAGCACGTAACCAAAACCCGTTACAGTCTGGACCAATTTCACGGGGAATGGCTTGTCGATCTTATTCCGGAGATAGTTGATATAAACGTCGATAAAATTAGTGCCCGTTTCAAACGTCAGTCCCCATACCGATTCCGCGATTTCCTGTCGCGAACGCACTTTTCCGACATTGCGTGCGAGGTACTCCAGAAGAGCATATTCCTTGGCGGTAAGCTGAATGATTTTGCCGCCGCGTTTTACTTCCCGCGCATCGAAATCGATCTGCAGGTCTGCCAGTTGGAAAATATCTTCGGCCGTTTCGGCTCCCCCGGCGTCGGCGGCGACAGTTTCGTACTGGATCTTCCGGCGGCGGGTCAGTGCTTTAATGCGCGCATACAGTTCGTTAAAGCGGAACGGTTTCGGAAGGTAGTCGTCGGCACCGGCCTCAAGCCCTGCCACGATATCGTCGCTCATACCGAGTGCGGTGAGCATCAAGACCGGCGTAACCTCATCTTTTTCCCTGAGCTGTTTGCAAAGCTCGAGGCCGTTCAATAAGGGCAGGTTCACATCCAGCAAGATCAGGTCATACTCGCCGCTCTGGGCAAGCCGCAGGCCGATTTGTCCATCATAGGCGATCTCCGCCTCGTACCCCGCTTCCGTCAAACCACGCTTCAGGACTTCAGCGACTTTCGTTTCATCTTCTACGACCAGAATTTTCATGCAGTACCCGTGATTTTCAGTTTATAAACAACACTATTTCCATGCCCGAAAACAATGATTACGCAGTGTTAAAGGCTGAATCTAACAGTTATTTAATCTCTAATGAAATTCTAATCTCACTGTAAGGACATCCTAATACCTTTTGCTCGGGCGGCCCCGTAAAACCCGGTAGTTTTGAATATCAACTGAATCAAACTTTCACGCATATGAGAAAAGCCGGTTTAATTTTGTTTTTCGCAGGATGCCTGGCGATTTCCGCCAGCGCACAAGACCAGACACGGACGGACAATTATCCATACTGGACGATTTCCAAAGGTGTGCAGCAACATCAATTCAGGGACGTGAAGTTCATTCCGGCAAAGATCACGTCGGCCGATCAGACGCATCTTATTTCGAAGGGCGTTCATCAGCTACAGGCCGCCCGCCAGCCGAAGCGGACAGGAACGGTTGCGCTGGGCGGTGACACCAGCTGGACAATATCCAAAGGCGTGGCGCGTTATCAGGCAGAACGTAAGTAAAGAGGAATCGAAGAAATTAAGATAATAGACCAAAGGGTTTAGATTAGGGTTAGGTTTAAAAAGCGGGGCTTCAGACGGAAGACCCGCTTTTTATTTTGACTGGATGGCCGATGCAGGCCTTCCCAGTGAGAACCAAAAACCTGCTTCAGTACTCGCGATCAATGCGATGCAATAAGCGCTGTAATCGATGAATATTTCGTAGCTGTGGTACAGATATATTCCGAATATGGCGAGGCCAACAATCCCCGCAATCACATAAACCCGCGTGAATACATACAGCCATTGCGTTTTCATTCCCGATGCGCCGAGGGATAAGAAAATACTGGTCGACGCGATACACGCCATCATCATGTAATCAAGCGTTCGCGATGACCGATCAACGAAATTACCCAGCAGTGTGTGAATCTGATTATAAAGTATTACCACCCCGAACTGCTCTCCGACAGGTGTTTGATGCACATCGACATTATCAAGAAATCCGGGCACTGGTATTTCGTCCCTGTAGCCAGTCTTTCCGATAATCACGATCTTATTAAGAAACAAGTGATCCACAAAAAGGCCGGACATTACGTGTTCTGATGACACGAAAAAAGTGGATGGTGGACCGAGATAGTTGATCAATTCACCACCACGGCCCTCACGCTTTAGATAGTTTTGAAAGACGCCAGGATCATACAACCGGACCGTCTGTTCCGCCAATGTCAGGATTTCATGTCTGACAGGGATCATATCGTTTTTCAGGGAAGACATAACGTGTCCATAGTGTACATCGCCATTGAAAATATTCACCGGGTACCAAATGGAGTCTTCCTCGTCAATCACTGCAGCAAGTACAATTTTTACAGAATCGTTTACCGGAAAATGATGCAACAGCGAGGCGTCTGAAAGGTCGTAGTCGACAGCAATTACGCCGGGTTTGTAAAGGGCGATCTTCTGCACGAGTGCGCCAACTGCGGAATCAGAACCATTCATGAACGGGCCGCTCACCAGGATCACACTGGTATCAAGAACATGACGTTGCTGACCGTCATGCTGTATCAGCGCGTTGAAAAAAGCGTTACTGAGAATATGTGGGAAGATATTCGACCCCTCCTCCGAAGAACGCTTCGTTGCATACAGCACAAATACAGTGATCACCAGGATCACGGCGATTCGCCAGCGAAATGACAGGAAGCGATGAATCACCTGAGGGTAACCGCTTGATCCTTCATCATGATCTCCAGTGGTTCACCTGATTCGAGAATCGTTTCAATGGCATCCTTGCTGATTTTCACTTTGATAACGCGCTCTCTGAACTCCAGCCGGAAAGAATACGATTTCCACTGGTCGGGTGTAAATGGATTGAAATGTAGTTTCCCGTCCTTCACTTTCATTCCGCCGAATCCCTTCACGACACTCATCCAGGTGCCTGCCATCGAGGTGATATGGCACCCGTCTTCTGTGTCATTGTTGTAATCATCGAGATCAAGCCGGGCTGTGCGAAGGTAGAGCTCGTAGGCAATCGCCTTGTAGCCTAATCGCGACGCCAGGATCACGTGGACGCAGGGCGAGAGGGACGACTCGTGCACAGTCATCGGTTCGTAGAAATCGAAGTTTTTACGAATCGTTTCAATATCAAAATTGTCCTCAAACAGATAAATCCCCTGCAGCACATCGGCCTGCTTGATAAAACAAGAGCGAAGGATCCTGTCCCACGACCATTTCTGATTCAACGGACGGTCTGCTGGCGTGAGCTCACTGACGCGGAGCAGTTCCTTGTCGAGGAAACCGTCCTGCTGCAAAAATATCCCCCGCCGCGAATCTTCCGGGAAGTACATCTTTTCGGTGATGTCTTTCCACCGGTTGGTTTCAACCTCTCCTTTGAACGCAGTGCGGCTTGCGATGTCGGAGAACCTTTCTGGCGCAGAATTCCTTACAGCCTCGATCGCCTCGCGGGTATATTGCAGCGTCCAGACCGCAATGTAGTTTGTATACCAATTATTGTTGACATTGTTCTCGTATTCATTCGGACCGGTAACGCCAAGCATGACATACTTGTTTTTGTCCGACGACCAGTTGATCCGTTGTGACCAGAACCGGGCGATTGCAATAAGGACTTCAAGTCCGTATTCCGCAAGGTATCCTTCATCACCGGTGTAGCGGATATAGTCATATATCGCAAAGGCAATGGCGCCATTGCGGTGGATCTCTTCAAAGGTGATTTCCCATTCATTATGACACTCTTCACCGTTCATGGTAACCATCGGGTAGAGCGCGGCGCCATCTGTAAAGCCGAGCTTTTGCGCATTTTCAATAGCGCGGGAAAGGTGCTTGTAGCGATACACCAGGAGGTTGCGCGCCACTTTCCGTTCGGAAGTTCCCAGATAAAAAGGAAGACAATAGGCTTCCGTATCCCAATAAGTACTCCCGCCATACTTCTCGCCCGTAAAGCCTTTCGGCCCGATGTTGAGACGCTCGTCATCACCCGTATAGGTTTGGGTGAGCTGAAAAATATTGAACCGTATCCCCTGCTGAGCTGCCACATCGCCTTCAATGGTTATATCGCACTCTTCCCATTTGTGCGCCCAAACCTTTGCATGCTCTTCAAACAAGGCATCGAAACCTGACGCCAGGGCTTCGTCGAGTACTTTATTGCAGGCTGCAACAAGCTGACCTTTCGGATGGTTCTCCGACGACAGCACAGCACCGTATTTATAAACAACATACTCTACGCCTTCCTTTACGTCAAGCTGGATAACGTTTCCGGCAAATTTTTCACGCAGCTCCAGGTTGATACGATCGAAGTTCGTTTTTTGTCCGTCAGCTTCGACAACGTAGCGCATGCCGGTGGTGACGTGAAAGAGGGTCTTCTTCGTTTGTGCCGTAACAATCGCCTTACCTTCGATGGATTCCTTGTAGATCTCCTCCCAGAACTTTTCGTCATAGTTGGAATCCTTGTTTACGACGTCGGCATCCACATAGATCGCAAGGCTCGCTTTTGAAGAAAAATTCAACGGTTTGAACGCATAGCGGATGGCGCCGACTTCTCCCCGTGCCATGCTGCAGAATCGTTGCGCATGAACTTTTAGTTTCTTTCCGTCCGGAAATGTCGCGACAAAACTGCGTGACAGTAACCCGGTCTTCA
>DASPJC010000020.1:0-9834 GCA_035628815.1 Ohtaekwangia sp.
TCGGAGCACGTATCTAAACTCCGTTTCGCCGTTCTGGCCGGCGAGCGCCGGATCGTTAATAACCTTTTCCACCAGCGCAATGTGTACCATCACCGGCGCGGTCGACAGGATGTTTTCAAGCGCTGTTACCGTAACGTCCACCTGGAGTTTCTGCTCAGCCGTGATGGCGGTGGCGATGGCAATATCAACCGGTGAAGAGCGCAGGCTTCTCAGGTTAAAGTCGTCTTCAAAGGCACCACTGAGTACTGATGAAGAAGGGATGTTGTTAAACGTACCCGTGAGAATTCCGTCTTGTGCTGCCGTTACGTTTTGCGTAATACCATAAAAGGCAGCACGCGCATTATTATCCTGCTGGTTGAGTTGATTGATAGGGTCCTCGCCAAAACCGGCCGGAACAATGTGATATTCCAGCGGTACATATTCAGAAGGCGAGATAAAATCATCCAGGTTCCTGAAGATCGTGTTATGGTTTACAGTTTCAGGTTTGGAGGAGTTCGTAAAGTTCTCTACGAGTACCAGGCGGTTCTTTTCGACGATGTTGACATTGTTGAAGGCAAAACCTTCGCCCTCCGTATCCTGGTCGCTACCGAATTTGACGCGGAACCGTACGTTGTCGCGCGCCGGCAGCGGGATCGTGCTCAGGGAGTGATATCCTTCTTTCAGGGTATTCACCCCCGCTTCCGTCCACCCGAAAACGTTGCCCAGGGCGTTGACCGGGTTGGGATTGTACCAGTCGAGTCCTGTTGTTGGATTGCCGAGGCGTGTCCAGCTCAGGCCGCTGTCGGTCGAATATTCCATGACGGCACCATCACGGCCGGGCTGGGTGTCGTTCATGTACTGAAGCGAGATCAGCGGCCTGCTGAAACCAGTAAGGTCAAAACACGGGCTATTGACGTATGAAATATCGTTCGATTTGTAATTCCCGGTCGCATTGGTCACCCACATCAGCTCCGGGGCATTGAGCACGGTTCCCTGCGGGGCATTGAATTCCCAGGTGGATGTGGTATCAATCGTGGTCTCAACCTGCCAGTAACCTTCCTCGCCCATCGGGTTCGCCGTGCGCATGAGGTAAGGGGTGGCCGAGGTAGGGTTAAGCTTGATCAGGATGGGAACCGTCCTGCTTACGGTGTCACGGCATCCAATGGCAGTCTCACCAATAACGCTCGCTGCGTAGGATCCAAAGCCAGCGTAATGATGGGAGGGATTTCCATACGTTCCGGAAGTGTTCGGAACACCGGTGATCGTACCGGAAGTCTTGCCCCGGATGATCGTACCATCGCCGAAATCCCACGCCACGGTGTCGAGCGGTGGAGAGCTCACGTATGAGAATATCGTGTTGTCGCCATCGCAGATCTGTTTGAACCCGAATTTGAGATCCGGATTAAACCCGATGAAGATATTGGTGACATTGGAATTGCGGCAGACAACATTGCCCGTCAGAACGGTTGAGACGATATCCAGTTTCACGGAGTACGTCTTGCTGTCGGTGAAGATGTTGACCGGGTTGGGATCAGTAGAGGTATGGTCATCCCCGAAATTCCAGCTCCACGATGCGACGTTCGTTGTGGGGCCTGTAAAGAAGACAGTGTCCAGCGCGCACTGTCCGGCAATGTCGAAATCGGCGCTGGGCAATGCGTTCACCACGAGGTCAACCTGAGCGGTATTGCTTTCGCAACCGGCGTTGAATTGTGTCGCAAAGAAAGGCTGCGTGATGGGGCTGCCCGTACCCACAGAGCTTGCATCATAAACGGGGCCGCTGCCAAGGAGAATTGTTTTCGAGGAATTGTTGTACCACGCAAAATCACTCCCGGTGCCGCCTACCTTGAGGATAAGCGCCTGGTTGTCGCCTTCACAGTATCCGAACTGCGCCTGCGTCGGTGTAGGCGGAGCGGGTGTAGGATTGACAATGACATTTTTCACGATCGTATTCGTGCAATTCTTGTTATCCGTATAGGAGTATGTGATCGGGAAAGACACTCCGTGCGTGATGGATCCGGATCCCGGATTAAAGGAAGCCGTATTGTTATTCAGTCCACCGTCGGTTGTGCCGGTACCCAGGAACGTGCCATCGGTTTGGTTACCGGTCAGCGTAACGGAGGTGGCATTGGCGCAATACGCAGGATTCAAACCGGTAAAATCGAGCACGGCAAGCTGGTTCAGTTTAACCGGTTCGTTGCTGTAGATCACCGACGGACATGTATTGCTGGCGTTGGTTACACATCCGATCTGGTTCACCACGAAGCCCACGTACACATTGGTGATCGATCCGAAATTGGAGTTGAGTGTACTGACCATCGACGGCGTAAAGGTCGAAACCCTGTAATTCAGGATATCGACAAAACCGGATCCGTTCCACGAACCGGTAACAGGTGTTGCACTTGTGATCTGGAAGGAGTTCGCAGTGGCGTTCTGGACTGTAAACCAGTCGTAAATGCGGCTGGACACACCGTTGTTTGACAGGCCGTTCAATAATATCTGTACCTCGGTGCCGTTGGACAGCCCATGGTTAGGAATCGTCAGGGTAATGGTGTTACCTACGACGTTCACCGCGGCGACCTGCGGATTTTGAATGTATATATACCCATACCCGTTGGAGTACGTGCCGTTGGCCGGATCAAAATAGGAGATGTTAAACGTGTTGGCTGTAACCGCGCTGATGGTGTAGCTCTGGTACGGCACATAGAAGATTACGTTCCAGAAAATGTCATACACGTAATAATCGAGGTAAAGGCTGGTGCCGTTCGTGAAGCCGTGATTAACACTGGTTACCGTGATGGTCCCGGCCCCGTCATTCGTAATGGATGATATGTTTTTCGAAGAAGGGATCGAAATGGAATAGTCGCCCGAAAAATTGTATCCGACTTCTTTCCAGTAGCTGACGTTGGGCGGCACGTGCCCGATATTGCCGGGTCCCAGGCTTTCATACGCCCGGTTGTTGTAACTCACCCGGCGCCCTTGCGGATACATCGTGCCCGCATCCCATGGTGCGTAATACGCTGAGATATCATAGCGGCTGGGATCCACGCTGAGTGACTGGGCGTTGTTGTCGTTGATACAGTATTCGCTCAGCAATCCGGAAATTGACGTTGCGTACACCTGGAATGTTTTGGTGACCGAAACCTGGCAGCCGGAAGCGTTGGTACCGGTGAAGGTTACTTCGTAGTTATTGCCGACGCCTACGGAAGCAGGGGAGAAGACATAGGCATTTTGTGTGCTGGAGAACGATACGCCGTTTCCAGAGAATACGTTGTTGGTCGTTACGGGATTGTCGGTGTCTGGTTTAAGCAATATGCCCGCCGTTGTATAGCTGAATTTTGTTTCATCGGGCAGCACGCTGGCCTGCCCTGGGAAGGAGAAAACTTCGAAGGTGTAGCCGGCGGAAGGCGAAGGTGAAGCTGTGAGCGTTCCGTGATTTTGCAAGTCAGTTTCAGCATTGCCGACCATCGTAGCACTTGCGTCCTTGACGAGAATGAAATTATTGCCACTGGTGTTGGGCGTGGACAAGGGATACCGGACCTGTAATCCTGAAATGGTAATCGCGTCCAGTACGGCATCTGTCGTTCCGCTTAAATTATAACGAATGCGGACTATATTATCACCGACATAATATTCCGCAGCTGTACCAAAAGGATTGAATGTTACCTCATTACCGGTTTCCAGCAATGAAGGTGTGATGGAGGTGTCGAAAACGAAACCACTGGGTAGCTGTAACATGAAAATGCCGCCGGTTGCAAAGTCGCCGGGGTCAGTCTCTGCCAGTTTAATGGAGCCCAACGCCTGAAAGGTTCCACCATAGCAAACATTAAGCGCCAGGGGGTTAGAAGTGGTGCCATCAGTAATGTCCACACCGAGGCTGTTGACCGCCACCGTCTCCGATACAGGCGCCAGGGTAGATCCACCGCCGGCATCGTCAGCCGTTAAAAGATAACTCCCGGCAATGTTGATGGACAAAGCATTAAAAGTATACACACCACCCACCGGATTCTTAAAACCGCCCCCGGTAATGTTTCCTGTGCCGGGGCCGGATTCGGTGACGTTCACCTGGTCAGTCTCGTTCACGTCTAGGTTGCCATGAATGTCCGTAGCCCAGACAACGGCGGTAAAAGCGGTGTTCGGTGGCGTGGTCAGGTCAATCGAATTGAAAACAAGTTGTGTGGCGTCAACGTCGATATCATTATTGCCCGCTGTGGTTTGAACAGTTCCCAGCGGCGCCAGGCCTGAACCTGTGTTCAGCGATGTTGCATTGTAGACCAGTATGCTGATCACATCATTGTCCACAACGGCAGGCTTGAACGTAACGAATACATCGATCGTCCGCACGGAAGGCGTGCCACCACTGCCGTCCGGCACAATGAAATTCAACGGAAATATGATGCGGTTGTTAGCATCGACATTGGATGCCACATCGCGCTTTACCAGGGGTATCGTTGTCGACGTTGCCACATCAAACAAGGCGATAGAATCGAGACTGGCCACGTCGCCGATCTCAAGGGTCAGCGAAGTGATCGTAGTCGTTTGTGAATCCGGGTCCGCATCGGTCACGTCAATGGCAAATACGCGTTCGCGCTGGGCGGGTACAATGATCGGACCCTGGTGCTCATATTCGCTAAGTGTGATCGAGCCCTGGCCGGCATAGTTGACCGTAATAGCAGATGTTTGTGCGTATCCGAAGGCATAGTCGGTGCCGGTAATGGGAGCGCCGACAACATTGAGCGACCCACCCGAAAGCGTAACATCCGCGGTTGCAAGAGAAGGTTGCAGGTGGACCGTAGCCGGCGTAACGCCCGAAGCGACGTTGACCACCAGGAAGTAGTTCCGGGCCACGGGCGACAACGCCTGCGCAAGGCCGGTGATCTGAATTTCAAACGGTGGCACGTTGGTCACGGTAACGGTATAGCCACCCGCATCGACGATCTCGGCATCACCGCCGAAGGTTGCATTCGCCGATTCGAACAATCTGACGGATGATATTTTCGGATTGGCATTGTCGGCAGGATTAAGGCCGAAGGTGATTGCGTTCAGGCTTGCCGATCCGTTCGAGACGGCGGAGAGTCCCAGGATCGCCTGGTTGTTAGCGCCGGCGACAAGGGGTGAAGCCGCGACGCCGCCGGTCAGTTGGGTGATCGTGGTACTTAAGGTGGTGATGGTCACAGGGCCTCTGCTGAACCCGGTTCCGGATGTCGGGCCGGTATCGGCAGATACGCTTGTCAAGGTTGTTGTAAAATTACCAGCCGCCGCGCCCGGATCTATATCCGCGATGAGGAAGAAATAGGTCGGACTTCCGGACAGGGCCTGGTTGATGTTTGAAAAGGTTATGGTCGTCGCGGTAAGTACAGGCACCGTTCCGAGTACCGTACCACCGCCCGAATAGGTCGCCGACGCCCCATTATTCACCAGTTGAAAACCGGATAGCGGTCCCGTGGTAGGGTCAACGTTTAACGTGAATACAATGTCGTCAAGGGATTGCGTGCCGTTGGTAACCGCGCTGAAGCCGATGATCGCCCTGTTGTTATCGCCGGCAACGACGGCGGATGCCACGCCTCCCGTGGCCTGTGTCACCGGGGCGTTCAAAGCTTCAAAATCAAAGGCCCCGCCGGTAATGGTAAAGGCTGTTTCGGTACCGGCACTGTACGTAGTATTCGCTTCGTCGAAACTGAGCTGGATCGATGGCGTTCCCGCCGCCGTAGTGGGTACACCGGGAAGTACCGTTGCGACGATGTAAAATTTTTGTGTAGCCGCCGCTGCGGGGAAAGCGTGAATGTTTGTGGGATTTCCGGTAAAGGTGATGTTGCCGGCGTTCAGCACCACACTGGCATTTGTGTTCACGGCATCGTCGAAGTCACCCGGATTCGTTGCGGACCAAAGCGCTACGCTGCTGAATACCGTGTTGGGATCCATGCTCGTGTTGATCACCAGGCTGGTCAGATCGGCGGCGCCACCAAGGGTCTTGTTAACCGTAAAGGCCAGTATTACATTACCGGATTCGCCACCGACGAGCGGGGAAGGCGCATCCTCCGTAAGAATCCGGGTGGTCGCGATCGTCTGCGCCAGGCCGACGCCTGTAGAAGAGAAAATGAGGCACACATATAAGAGAAGGGTTCTCATAACTTGCTAGTCTTTTAATTCACCGTTGCGATCGGTCTTGATAATGAAAATGGACGACAGTCCTGATACATTGTTTGATCCACAGAGGAGCAAGCCGCCATCGCCCGTTTCACGAATGCTGCTGACGGTTTCATCTCCTGCACCACCGATCACCTTGTTCCATAACATATTTCCCTGGGCGTCCACTTTGACCAGAAAAATATCGCGTCCGCCTTCGCCTCTTCCCGGCGTGGTGAGCATCGATCCCGCGAGTATGAAGCCACCATCACGGGTCGCAATGATGGCGTCACCGGTGTCGTCGCTTTCCGACTGACCTTCCGCCACGTTCGTATTACCCAATGCCAGTTGACCATCGAAATAACGTTCGCTGCCCTGGATGATATTGCCGCTCTGGTTGACGCGGATAAAAAACATGTTGGCATTGGCGCCGGTGGGAGACGCATGCGTTCCAATAATGCCATATCCCAGCTGCGCGGAGATGGCGGGCTGAATGTCATTACAGTAGAGTTGCTGATCCGTGGCTTCTCCGAACTGTGAAAAATTTTCAAAGGTTGAATTTTCCTGGATGTACGGAACAGCCAGGTATGACCGCGAAAAATTCTGGTTCTCTTTCAGCAATGCCGTAGCCCAGATGATCTTCCCCGCAGGCGTGATATGCACCGATTTGCCGTTGACATAATCACGATCGAGTACATCGTACGTTTTAATCCAGACGGTATCAAGCGTATTGGGATCCAATGCTGTGAGAAAAGGTTTTTCCGTTGCCGCAAGGCCCGCGGTTTTAAACGTGCCCAGTACAATGACTTCCTGCTGATCATTAAGGGTTACGGATCCTCCGAAAATGTCTGTGATATTCGTGGTATCCTTGCGGTCCGCGATTACAATTTTGTTCATGATTGCACCGGTTGGGCTCAGCTTGAACAGCCGTGCGGAGTTAACGACCAGGTCGAAGACCGAAACGTCGCTCGATCCAAGGTTGAGCTTGATACTGTCGCCGATAATGTAGTAACCGTCAGACGTTATTTTCATCGCGTGGGCAGGGCCTCCCTGCAGGATGACATCAGCACCTGTTCTTTGACCGCGCCCGTCGACCATGATGACAACGCCGTTCTGCGCGCCGCTGGCCAGCGTTTCGTTTCCAAGGATAACATAACCATCGCCCACGGGTTCGGCGCTTACACCGTGAAGATTGTGCGCGGCTTCATAAAACCGTATAAATGTTCGACGCGCCGCAGGGGAGGCGTCTTCGATATTCTGACATGCTGCGCAACACAACAGGAGCCCGCAAATGTTTTTTCTCCAGCTCATCTTCTTTTCGTCAGTTTTTTAGGGTTGAAAATGTTGTATACATACCCGGCAGTGACGGACAGGGAATTCAACTTGTAAATACTGTCAGCATACCCATACGCGAATGGCAGATTACTGTCAATGGTAAATCCGGCGCCCGCGGAATTAACCTTGGTAAGACCGTATATGAACCTCACCTCGGTGATGACGTAACCACCGCCCAGCGCAAAATGCGCTCCGGCCGATGCGATGGCTGACAGATTAAGTTTCTGCCGCTGGGTCTTCATTTCGAATGATTTCTCTTCAATGAACTGATATCCTTTACGGGTTCTGCTCCCGTCGAGTGTAGCGCCCAGGAGATAGTCGGCTTGCAGGCCCACAGACACATAAGGCCTGAACCGGATTTTTTTAAACCGGTATTGCAGGCTCACGGGCAGTGATATCCAGGTCTGTTTTTCAGTAGCCGTGGTCTCGAATGTCGTATCGGGAAAGCTCACGGTGTTCGTGTAACCGAAGTTGCGCTGGATCAAGCCGAGCTCCGGGTTGAGGTCCAGGTTTTCCATGAGGGGTATTTCTGCGGAAGCGTATACCTGGATACCCAGCTTGTATTCGTACTGGCTGGTGCCATCGTTGGCTTCGATTGCTTTCACGACATTGGGCGTGGTGGCGTTAATCCCGATCTTGCCACCAATACGGTAGATAGGTTTTGTCCGGAACGTGTTGTAGAGTGCGATGAACTCCGCGGGATCGGTGGAGGGATTCACCGAAAAGTAGTGGTCGGTACGAAGCAGGTTCAGCATCGCCTCGTTCGCTTTCTCAGGTTCTTCCAGGTATAAATACGAAAGCGTCAGTAGTTTATAGGCGGCTACTTTATTGGCCTTGCTGAAATCCTTTTCGTTGGCGTTGCTCAGGCAGTGCTGGAGTAACGCCGGCACTTCGTGCAGTCTTCCCTGCTCGTATGTGGATTGTGCCAGGCGAAGGGTTTGTGCGCACGATGTCAGCTGCGCGTAGCCCTGTTGCATGACTGAAATAAGAAGTAAAGCCAGTAGAATTCTCTTCATGCGCGTTAGTTATTGTTAGCCGGCAATGCCGTACAGGTAGATTCGTACGGAAGGTCATCGCCGACAAAGATCTCCCACTCTTCCTTGTTGATATTCCTTTTCACATTTCCACACAGGATGTTCGACATGGTCGGGATTTTTGTTGGCCATGCGCGGATGGTGTGCTCGACGCCTTTTACCGTTTCGATGGAACTGTGAACGCTGGCGAGCAATTGCTCATCATCCGGCGTAAAAGCCACGCCCCAGACCCAGTCGCGATGGTCACTTAATACCATCGGTTGTTCCTTGAGGCGATTCAGGTTCCAAAGCCTTACGGTCTTGTCTTTGCTGGCCGTTGCCATGAATGTCCCGGCGTGGTTAAAGGTAATCTGCTCGATGGCGGAAGTATGTCCTGAAAGCGTCCGGATCACAAATCCACTCTGATTGTCATAGATTTTGACAATACCGGTGTTATCGCCAATGACCAGGCGGCGCCCTTCTGGCGCGAAGGTGACCGTGGTGAGGTGATCTCCCATGTTTTTCACTTCTGTCGGTGCATAGTTATTTTTAATGTCCCAGAGGAACAAACTTCCGTTCTCACCGGCGCCGGCCAGCACGGTTCCGTCGGCGTTAAGGGCAATGGCATTGATCTTCACGGTGGATTTGATCACTTCCCGGGCGGTTTGCAGGTCCGAAAACCGTATGCTGTGGCCGGAGTTGTCCCGCGCATAGAACCCTTTGTTATCGGGTGTAAAGCTCAGGTTCTCGATGGCGAACGAGTATCCTTCGATCTTCCGCGGCGACTTCATGTCTTTCAGGTTGTAAAGCTCCACGTAGTTCCGTGTCTCATCGCCGGCGAAAAGCCCGGCCGCGGCCAGGAAATTGCCGTCCGGACTTACTGCGATTGTGTAGTACTGGTAATTGTCACGGGCGACCAGTACTTCCGATTTCCACTGGAAATTATGCTCTGTCCAGCGAATAATTTTCCCATCGCTTCCACCGGAGTAGATCTGGTTGGCGTCGACATGGGTCACCAGCGCGCGTGCGGCGCCTCTCGCGTGGGCTTCAAGGCTAAGCGTTAACGGATGATCATATTTCTTCAGCGCAGCATACAGGCCATTGTAGATGTCGTTATCATAGACGTAGCCGGCGTGTTCCGCGTTGAATTTGTAAGCCTGCTGTGCAATAAGCGCTTCCTGCTCGGGATCGTTGAGTTCCCGCGACTTCACCGCCATGGCTTTCGCCTGCGCGATGTAGCGCTGACGAAGGGCCTCGGCGGCATTCTTGATCGCGATCTGTTCCTGTTCTTTGGCGAGCGCTTCGTTTTTCTGGGCCCGCTGCGCATTCAGCTTCGCTTCTTCAGCATTCTTCCTGGCCTGCTCGGCATTCCGCCTGGCCAGTT
>DASPJC010000021.1:0-5974 GCA_035628815.1 Ohtaekwangia sp.
TCAGCGCCAGCGCGCATTGAGTAACTTCAAACGCAAGGCTACACGCGTCCTGGTAGCGACGGATATTGCCGCGCGTGGTATTGATATAACGGATCTCCCGTTTGTTGTGAATTTTGAACTTCCTCAAACGTCCGAAACCTACATTCACCGCATAGGCCGAACCGGAAGGGCAGGAGCGACCGGAATCGCTTTGTCTTTCTGCGACAGCGAAGAAAGAGCACAGCTCAAGAGTATCAATATGATGACGAAGCGACCACTGCAGGTGATCGCTGAACATCCTTTCGTAGGCGTTTCTTCCCCGGCCATAGCACCGCGGCCTGTTCAACAGCGCGGTGGTAGTCGTGACCGGCGTTATGCAAGAGGAGGAAGGGTAAACCAGTATTGATCTACAGTATTTCGCCAGATATCCTGAACCGATGCCTGGCGGAAACTTTGATCGTTAATGTGTGAATATCAGTTTAGAAAACATGAGTGAAGTAAAAGCAAAACTGAAAAGCGCCAGTCTCAAGTTCGCGAACACCCGGCGCGATTTTTCAAGTACCGTCAACAAGCGGGTTAATGATTATTTCAAGTCGAATAACATCAACCGGCACGCGAATGCTGAAATGGTGATCAAAACCGTTTTTATGTTTTCGCTGTACTTTGTTCCCTACGCCCTGATCATCGGTGGTGTCGTTACCGGGGGATGGAGTCTGCTGGCCATGGTTGTCATCATGGGCTTCGGACTGGCGGGCATCGGCTTGTCGGTGATGCATGACGCCAATCATGGTGCATACTCCAGGAAAAACTGGGTTAATACCGCCCTGGGTTATTCAATCAATGTTGTTGGCGCGAATGCCCATAACTGGAAGATCCAGCACAATATCCTGCACCACACATATACCAATGTTCACGACGTGGACGAGGACATCAATCCAAGAGGTGTTCTCCGGTTGACGCCACATACCCCATGGAAGTACATGCATCAATACCAGTTCATCTATGCCTGGTTTTTGTATGGTTTAATGACGCTTTCATGGATGGTGGTTAACGATTTTGTCAGAATGTTCCGTTACCAGCGTACCGGGTTAACGGAGAAGCATAAAGGTAATGTGGGGCGTGAATGGCTGATCATGGCGATCACCAAGGTGGTATACTTTACATACATCATCGTCATTCCGATCGTGTTTACATCGCTTGCCTGGTGGCAGGTGCTGATCGGTGTATTCATCATGCAATACATCGCGGGATTTCTACTGGCGATCATTTTCCAACCCGCGCACGTTATTGATGGAACAGAATATCCTGAACCGGACGAAAACGACAACCTGGAAAATAACTGGGCAATTCATCAGATGCTGACAACGACCAACTTCGGCAACAACAGCCGGTGGTTCTCGTGGTACGTCGGCGGGTTGAATTTCCAGATCGAACACCATTTGTTCCCGCATGTTTGCCACGTTCATTATCGGAAGATCGCCGCTATTGTGAAGGAGACAGCGGCAGAATTCGGCGTTCCCTATAAAAGCGCAGCTACTTTTGCCGGTGCGCTGGCTGGGCACGCACGGTTGCTCCGGGAACTGGGCCGAAAGGATTCAGTCTCGCTGAACTAGTCCTTTTTATCACAGTATAGTTTCAATTTATTTAGAGGCGGTCCCAAAAGGGCAGCCTCTTTTTCATGCCTGCATCTCCATCGGTTGCATTCAATTTTGTAGCTTCACGAAGCACATCGTACCGATTAAACCGAATCCTTGTGAAAATCCCTGCCATGCTCCTGATCCTTGGTTATGCCATTCCGGGTTACACCCAGCATAACGTCGCTATATCCGGTGTCTACCCCTGGAAAGAACCTGGTCAAACGGAAAGCCCCGTATTGTTGGCCGGAAAATCCGCAAGTCTTGATTTTCTCGAAGTGAGCGCCGTGATACTGACCGACGCCCCGCGCGAGGAAGACCACGCATTTGAGGAGCTTGTTATTGTCAAGGAAGGCAATCTGAAGGTTACCGTAAACGAGGAAGAAAAGACACTGGGTCCTGGCAGCGTTGCGTTGTTTGTGCCGGGAGAAACGCACCGCCTGGAATCTGCAGGTAAGGGACCTGTAACATACTACGTTTTAAAATTCACATCCCGCGTTGGGCCCAATGCCGTTCGCGGTAAGGATGCAGGCGGATCGTTTACAGTTGATCGCAATACAGTTCCCTTTAAGCCCCATGGAAAAGGAGGAGTACGCCAGTTTATTGAGCGGCCCACTACAATGTTCGAACGTCTTGAGATGCACGTCACGACGCTCAATGCCGGGCTCAAGAGCCATGACCCTCATACCCATCGCGCTGCTGAAATCGTGTTGATGATCCATGGCGATGCCCGTATGCAGATCGGCGATAAACTTTATTCAGCAGGTCCCGGCGCGGTGATATTTCTCGATTCCGACGTGCTTCATGCCATTGAAAATACCGGTGACACACCGTGTGAATATTTCGCGTTTCAATGGCAGTGACGTCGGTTTTTTTCCTCCAGGGTCTGGCAATCCGGCGCCACCTGTTTTTATTACCGCTTCCGCAATTATTGTTTAATTACCGAATAGCACCTTCAGGCCGGGTGGTGCAAGGATATTATCGTAGGAATTCAGGAAAGGCGGAAAGGATCATCATTCTTTTTTCCAGCCGCCATTGACAAAGCGTAATATCCCCAGTGGATTCTGATGCTTCAGCGCGTCGGGAAGTAAGGCGTCCGGGAAATTCTGGTAACAAACCGGCCGTGTGAAACGGGTGATCGCAGAAGAGCCGACCGACGTTGTGCGGCTGTCCGTGGTTGAAGGGTAGGGGCCGCCGTGCACCATCGCGTGACAAACCTCAACACCCGTAGGGTATCCGTTAATGATGAGGCGCCCGACCTTTTGTTCAAGCTTTTCGATAAGATCGGTGTATTCTTTCAGATCGTCGTCGGTGGCATGAAGCGTTGCCGTAAGGTGACCACCGAGCTTTTCAACAGCGTTTAAAAGCTCACTTTTATCATTTGCCAGTACGGCAAGCGTTGATGGACCGAAAACTTCTTCTTCGAGCGAATGATCCGACAGAAAAGCTGATACGGACGTCTTCAGCAGGTTTGCGGAGGCCTGCCCTGATGCTCCATTTTTTCCTGTCGCGGCCAGCTGTACGCCCCGGGACTGCTGCAGTCTTTCGACGCCTTTTTTATAGTTGGCAAGCATATCCGGGGTTAACATCGTTCCCGCGTTGGATTCCGTGATTCTGTTTGAAAGTGTAGTGGAAAATTTTTCTTCTTCTGCAGACCGTTGCACGAACACCATTCCGGGATTGGTGCAAAACTGGCCGGCCCCGAGCGTAACGGACGCAGCAAGATCCTGTGCGATTGCTTCCATCCGCTCTTTCAAAGCACCGGGAAGAATGAACACCGGATTGGTACTCCCCATTTCCGCGTAAACCGGTATGGGCCTGGACCTTTTGTTAGCTTCGTCAAATATCGCCTTACCCCCGCGAAACGACCCGGTGAAACCGATGGCTGTAATGGAAGGGTGTTTTACAATGGCCATGCCGACCGCCGTCGATTTTCCGTGCAGCATCGAGAATGTTCCCGCGGGCATTCCTGTTTTATGAACCGCGCGCTGAATGGCCGTACCCACCAGCTCACACGTGCCCGGATGGGCCGGATGCGCTTTGAATACGACGGTACATCCTGCGGCCAGTGCGGATGCTGTATCACCACCCGCAACGGAAAAGGCGAGCGGAAAATTACTGGCGCCGAATACCCCCACCGGTCCCAGCGGTTTCAGCATACTCCTGATATCCGGTCGCGGCAAGGGTTTGCGATCAGGCTCAGCCGTATCGATGCGCGCATTTACCCATGACCCTTCCAGCAACAGGTTTGCAAAATGCTTGAGCTGGTTCACCGTTCGGCCGCGTTCACCTGTCAGGCGCGCTTCCGGTAAGCCCGTCTCTTCCATGCATCGCCTGATCAGGTCATCGCCCAATGCTATGATCTCGTCACCGATCGCCTGGAGAAAATTGGCTTTTTCCGCGGCGCTTTTGTTTCGATATTCGCCGAATGCTACACTGGCCAGCGCAATAGCCTTGTCCGTTTCTTCCTGCGTGGCTTCGTGAAAACCGGTCTGCAATTCACCTCCACTGGCGGGATTGATAGCGTGATAAACCTTTCCTTCGCCTGAGACGGTGTTGGCAATAATGTTCTTTCCGGTCAACATAGTGTTATTTTCAAGTGGATGATTGATGTAAAATTCTGTTCCGGTACTACGGCGTGCGCTCCGATAATTCTACCGCCCGCATGGTCGTGTAATACTTCGCGATCATATTCGGAACTTCCCACGCGGGCATGTTACCGTTTTTCAGATACTCCAGGAATTTTTCGGTCACCCGTGCGAAATGTGCTTCATGGCCTTCGTTATATTTCTCGGGTACCGTAACCGACCAGCCTGTCGTGAGCTTGCGAAGTCCGATGCCCGGATACATCTGCTGTATCTTCCTGATCTGATCGGCTAGCACGCTTTCAAACACCGGAGTTTCGTTAACGGGCTCAATATATAAAACTGGTTTATAATTTTCTTTCTCACCCTGGCGGATAACGAGATTTGACTTTGTGCCGCGCATAATGGAATAGTGCGTATCGCCGGAGCCTTCGGGTGCGCGGTACTTCCAGGTCACCGAAGTTTTCGCATGGACGCCGCGTAAACGGTAATGTATCTCACCGTTGCTGCGCACTTTTAAAACTGTATCATTGCTTACATCCTTCTGCAGGTAGTGAGGAAAACTGTCCAGCTTTGCAATATCACTAAATTGCTTTAACGTCATGTCAGTCATCCACTGCCGTGCGCTGTTCACCTGTACGTCATTCGCGTAGTCCAGTACCTGGCCGGGAAAACATTCCCACTGCACCAGATCAACCAGGTGTGTCATCACGTCCGCGATACCTTCTCCTTGTTGTGCCACATCGAAGAACCAGGCCGGGCGGGTGAGTACACTTCCGGAGACATACTTGTAGAAATGGTGAACACTTTCTTTCGTAATGGCCGGATTATCGGGTGTCCCGGTTTCCAGTGTGCCAAATATTTCAGGAAGCATGGACAGCTCCCGTTGAAGCATTGTTGTGATCTCATACCGTTCGGTCATGATATCATAGAGCAGCAGGTTTTTGTTCGCGGCGATCTTGAAAGATTCCTGCAGTGATTCAAAATCGGCGGGCCGGATCGCCATCGGTTTGTCGGCAAGTACGTTGAGCCCGGCGTCCAGGGATTGCCTGATATAGGCGGCTTTTTTTTGATTGTTACCAGACAGCACGACCACGTTACCGGCCTTTTCCTGGACCATTTTCTCCAGGAAATCCGGCCCTGTATAAACGACATTTCGCCATGTTGTCGGTTCTGCATCACGGTGATTGTAAGCGTCGATCCTGTTGAGATGAAGAGCAACGTCATGGCCTTGCGGTGCGTAGACATGCACGACGCGGTCGACGTCATCGTACATGGTCTTCTGCACGAGGGCGGCGTGAAAATGCCCGGGATCAAGGGTAATCAGTTGTACAGGTCTTGACACAGCGTCCGGTTTGGAATGACAACACGATACAAGTGCCGCAAGGGCAACGATGAAAAGCGAAAATCGCATAGGTCGTACAGTAATCACTAGTGTTTGACAAGTGCGTAAGGTGCGCGTTGTGTGCGTGATAACATTGCATTTGCCGCATCATTGTCCCGGAATTGCTCCTTCTTCGGGTCCCAGTACAATTTTCCATCCACTTTCATGGCGATGTGATGCAACAGACACGCCGAGCAGGAGCGATGTGCTACTTCCACAGGAGCGATCGTCTCTTTTCTCGACTTTACGCAATCTAACCAGTTAGCGTGATGATTGCTACTTTCGTAAAGGTGGATCTCATTCGGGGCGATGACCGATTGAATGATCTTTGGATCGCTGGCGTCCAGCGGCTTCGACCCGTCGGGGTTGACCGGGTCGCTGGCGGTTGCCTG
>DASPJC010000022.1:0-5836 GCA_035628815.1 Ohtaekwangia sp.
GCCAGGAAATGCCCGACAATGATGTGGCGTTGAATGAGCGGACACGAAGTCACTTCAGGGAAAAAATACGCCGTGGTGAAATGGAAGATCGTAAAATCGACATCAACATCAAGGGAAACAGCGGATCGAATGTGGGCATGATCGGCGCCGGCATGATGGATGAAGTCTCGATGATGAACCTCCAGGAAATGCTGAGCGGCATGATGCCCAAGAAAAGTAAAAGGCGCAAGGTCACCGTAGCGGAGGCAAGAAAGTTGTTGCTGGAGGAAGAAGCAGCCAAACTTATCGATATGGATGAAGTAAAAGAAGAAGCGATTCGCCGTGCCGAGGACGCCGGCATAATTTTTATCGATGAGATCGACAAAATCGCCGGGAACAAGAAAGGTGGCAGCGGTCCCGACGTCAGCCGCGAGGGTGTGCAACGCGACCTGCTTCCGATCGTTGAAGGCAGCACGGTCAGCACAAAACACGGGGTCATCAAAACAGACCATGTGCTGTTTATTGCAGCAGGCGCTTTTCACATCTCGAAACCTTCGGATCTTATTCCCGAGTTGCAGGGCCGGTTTCCCATCCGTGTTGAATTAAATAACCTGACCAAAGATGATTTCATCAGCATCCTGAAAGAACCGAAGAACGCACTCACCAAACAGTACCAGGCGCTGTTCGAGGCGGAGGATGTTACCGTTACATTTACTGACGATGCGCTCGAAGCGATCGCTCAAACCGCTTTTACCATCAATGCCGAAGTTGAAAATATTGGCGCGAGACGGTTGCATACGGTCATGAGCAAATTGCTGAATGAATTTCTGTACGATGTGCCCGACAAGATCGGGGCCAACGCGCGCATCCTGGTTAACGCAGACACAGTACGGGAGAAGATGAGCGGGTTCATCAAGAATAAGGACCTTAGCGAGTATATCCTTTGATGCATACTTTTGTTGCCGGTATATTTCTTGTGTTTTTAGGTATTGACGCCGCTGCACAGGACACTGAGCTGAGCCGTTATCCGCAGCAACGTTCGGACTCCCTGCGCCGGCAATACATACGCTCGTACCCGGAATATTTTTTTATTTGGCCGGTCATCAAGCAGCGGTCTCTCGATTTCGAGCTTACACCTGCCGGCGCCAGTGACGGTGTCTTTTACCAGTCGAACAAACCGTATAGTCTCGGCGTTGGAGTTTATCTTTTTGAACTGGGGATAGAACTTGCCCTGGCCATTCCCATGGATGAACGAAGCCGCAAAAGGTATGGCGAGTCGGATGCCACCGACATCCAGCTGAATGTGCTGGGAAAAAAGTGGGGCGGCGACCTTTTCTATCAGCGTTACCGCGGATTTTACCTGGAAGATAAATCGGTGAAGACCGCATCAAACGAACCGTATCCTCAACGACCTGACATTGCCACGCGCAATTTCGGGGTCAGCCTGAATTATACGTTCAATCATAACCGGTTCTCTTTTCGTTCGGCTTATAATTATGTAGAACGTCAGCTGCGGAGTGCCGGCTCTTTCTTATTATTTGCAAACCTCAGCAGTTTCGCCGCGGCAGGCGATTCGGCCATCCTGGGCCAGCCGTACCTGTCCCGGTTCGGCGCCGATGCACGGGTGCAGGAGATCCGGACGACGTCGTTAAGCGTTGCGCCAGGCTATACCTACAGTCTGATTTTTAAAGGATTTTTTCTGAACGGCACATTGGCTGTCGGCCCTGCTTATAACCGGGTAAGGTACGCTGAAGCCGATAGCGGGGCTGATTTTGGTGCGAAGCTCAATGTTTTTGTCGCCGCGCGGCTGGGCATCGGGTATAACGGTGACCGTTTTTTCGGCGGACTCAGCGTAATGAACCAGAGTACAACGGCACGGCTGGGCGAAGCAGAGCTCAACAGCGCGAACGGTATTTTTAAAATGGTTTTTGGATATCGTTTCAAGGAAGGGGGCTTTCTCCGCAACCGTATCTGGGATTTGCCAAAAGCTTTTCGTTAAGGTGCCTGACCCACCAGCTGCCGATTGTCCTGGATCAGCCGGGTGATTTCCTTCACACCGGCCGCAAGACCCTGATAGTATTTCTCTTCGCGAAATTTTGGGGCGATGATATTACGGTTAATACGGGATGCAATTTCATCCCGGATGATCAATTCAAGGCCAATGCCCACTTCCATTCGTATCTGCCTGTCATATCGCGAAACCGTGATTAACAGCCCGTCATCAAAATTTTTTCTTCCCAGTCCCATGGCCATTGCCCGGCGAAGGGAAAACGTTTCGATCTTTTCGCCTGCAAGCGAATCAATAGTAATAATCGCCAGTTGCGACCCGATGGATTTTTCCAGCACTTCTGAAAGATAGGTCAGGCTATCCTCCTCGTTTTCGTTTAACAACGCTGCATCGTCCTGCACGCGTTGATAATGTTGCTGGTCGGCAACGCCCCGGGGCTGGCATGAAAGCATCGCAACCATGACGGATGACAGCAGTCCAAAGAATAGTAATTTGCAGTGCGACATTTTTTCTTGCTAATAAACCACACCCGGGTGAGGGATGACTTGCCTGAAAACTAACGCTCCCGGCTCTTGGGATAATCAAAGAACAAAATCTTTCCCTTTCCCCACGCCGCGTCTTTCCAGGATTCGATATCCAGCTGGAAAGCGACGATGCCACAGGTGGGAAGGTTGTCGAGATCCAGTTCACCGGTCTGAAAGGAATTGACGAAATCGGTCAGACCCGGGTTGTGCCCGAAAAGCATCACTGCATCATGTTTGTCCTTCAATTCGCGCACCACGGATAAGATCGCCTCCTCGTCGGCATGGTAAAGTCTCTCGTCGGTTTTGATCTGCGCTTTGTCGTACTGCAATACCTTACCCATGCGCCTGGCGGTTGAGAATGCCCTTTTTGCAGGGCTTGATACCATCAGGCCCGCGCAGACATCCTTCTCTTTCAGTCGCTTACCCATCCGCGGGGCATCCCGCTTGCCCCGGTCGCTTAGCTTCCGGTCAAAATCCTTCTTCATCGGGTCTTCCCAGCTCGACTTGGCGTGCCGTATTATATACAGTGTTTTCACGTCGGAATTTACTTCCAAAAAATCTAAATCTTATCTTCGCGACCCATGGGAAGCTCAAAAAAGATCAGGAGAAGGATCCGTTACACGCTGGTTTACCGGTTTGTGCAGTTCCTTATTTTCTTATCCCGGATCACACCCCGCGTCCTGTGGCTGAGGTTTTGTGGATCCCTGGGCCGTGTAGCGTATTATTTTGCGCGGGAAACACGTAAACTCACCATCAGGCATCTCACGATGGCGTTTGGCCAGGAAAAAACTTCTGGTGACATCCGGCGACTGGCACATAAAACATTCGAAATGCTCGGCAAAAATACGGGTGAAATACTGCGCGCTTCCCGCATTCAGACGCGTGGGCAACTGGAAGAATTTCTGACCGTTCATGGTATTGAAAACTTTGAAGAAGCGAACGCCAAAGGCAAAGGTGTTATTTTCCTGACCTGTCACCTGGGTGCTTTCGACCTTCAGGTCACAACAATGGCGATGCGTGGACTTAATCCCAATATCATCGGAACGCCGTTGAAAGATGAGCGGCTCAACGACTTGCTATGGAACTACCGTAACAAGCACGGGGCAATCGCCATCGCGCGTGGACGCGAAACTTTTCGCATGATCAAGATCCTGAAATCAGGGGGGTCGGTTGCACTGCTGATCGACCAGGATACCAAAGTAAAAAGCCGGTTTGTTAATTTTTTCGGAATGCCTGCAGCGACGCCTGTTGGCGCTACCGTACTCGCACTTAAAACCGGGGCGGCCATCGTTCCTACGTATGTCTATCTCGGCAAAGACTGGAAGCAACATATGCATATCCTGCCGGAGATTCCGTTGACGCATACGGGCAATGACGAGGTAGACATGGTGTACAACACACAACTGCTTTCTGATTTTATTGAAGCTGCCATTCGCCAGCATCCGGAACAATGGGTGTGGATGCACGAACGCTGGAAGACGAAACCGGGAGAGGAAATCGCCTGAGACACCCAGGTTATCGCTTAAGCAGTCTTTTCGTACACAACGAAGTCGAACGGATATGCATGTCGTTCGTCCGCTGGATGAGGCTGCCTCGAAACTTCCTTCCACGTCAACTTGTCAAACTCCGGAAAGAATGTATCGCCTTCTATGAGCGCGCGAATTTCCGTTAAATAGAGACGATCTGCCTGTCGCAAGCTTTGCTCGAAAATTTGCGCGCCGCCGATAATGAACATTTCCGGTTCATTGTTGTTGTTACCGATCGCGAGTCCTTCAGCAATATCATGAACGATCAAACACCCGGGTGCCTTGTAATCGTGTTGATGCGTAACAACAATGTTGGTCCGGTTCGGTAATGGTCTGAATTTTTTGGGAATGGATTCATAATTCTTCCGCCCCATGATGCAATGATGTCCCTTGGTGGTTTCCATGAAGTATTTCATATCGTCCGGCAAATGCCAGGGAAGGTCGTTGTTTTTGCCAATAACACGATTTTGAGAAAGGGCGGCGATGAGAGAAATTTTCATGCTGGATGCTGGATTCTGGGTACTGGATGCTGGAAGTTGGTTATCGCTGTGGGTGGACGGAGTCTAGGTTTGAAGTTTATTGCCGCGGAAGAAATCCTGGATGTTCATTCTTTTTTTTGCTTCGGGCTGGAGTTCCTGGATGGAGATCCAGTCGTCGGTAGTTTTGATGTAAAGGTAGGTTTTATTATCAGTGTGAACGTCGCCGGGTGAGGCGTTTTTATGATGGGCTGCGATCGACACGTTAAAGATCTTGAACATTTTGCCTTCAATATGGCACCATGCCGCAGGATAGGGGCTCAGTCCGCGCACGAAATTTTTTATTTGTACCGCCGGCTGTGACCAGTTGATCTCACAGGTTTCCTTAAAGATCTTTGGCGCATGCTTGATGTCTCCCGAAACGGACTGCGGTGTGGAGGAGTAATCTCCGGATGCTATAGCCGCAACGGTCTTCAGTACGAGCTGCGCACCTTTATTCATCAGGCGTTCGTACAAGGTACCTGCATCATCTTCTTCTGAAATTGTTTCCTTCTCCTGGAAGATGATACTACCTGTGTCAATGTCGTGTCTGAGAAAGAAGGTGGTGACGCCCGTTTCCTTTTCACCATTGATGATCGCCCAGTTTATCGGGGCGGCACCGCGATATTGCGGAAGGAGGGACGCGTGAAGGTTAAAAGTGCCCAGCGCGGGCATGCTCCAGATCACTTCCGGCAACATCCTGAAGGCGACCACGACCTGGAGGTTGGCGTTATACGTTTTCAAGGTGTCGATGAAACTTTGATCCTTCAGGTTGGTGGGCTGAAGGATGGGAATGCCCCGCTTTAAGGCGGCTTCCTTAACGGCAGAGGGAACGGTTTTCTGTCCCCTTCCCTGAGGTTTATCAGGAGCCGTCACCACTGCCACAACATTGAAGTTGTTTTCCAGCAGAATCTCGAGGCTCGGGACCGCGAACTCAGGCGTTCCCATGAATATAATGCGCAGTGTATTCATACAGTGCTGCAAATATCAGCATTTGCGGGCACACACAAAGCATTTTTAAATTGGCCCTAAACTTGTAATTCATAAGTAACCTCAATGATTACAGCTATGAAAAAGGTATTGACGGCTTTCTTCTTAATGATCGCGCTTGCTTCCTGTGAATTCAATGTAATTGAACCTCGCTATGACTACCGCGACAGCATTACGGGACATTACGGCGTGGAAGAGTATAGCGAAACCTACAATGACGTTGCTTATTATTCGCTGTCCATTACGAAGGACTATCACTCA
This sequence comes from Ohtaekwangia sp., assembly GCA_035628815.1. Classification (GTDB taxonomy): domain Bacteria; phylum Bacteroidota; class Bacteroidia; order Cytophagales; family Cyclobacteriaceae; genus Ohtaekwangia. The sequence continues at coordinate 5,804 of DASPJC010000022.1, forward strand.
CGCCATACGATTTATATCACCAATTTTTACGCA
>DASPJC010000023.1:0-8814 GCA_035628815.1 Ohtaekwangia sp.
GTTTTGTCGCAAAAGGATCAGCATTTTCTCCTCGATCATTCTCGGCAGGAGAATTTCTTCGTACAACATTTTCAGGGTGTCGTCGGAAGATTGTTTACGGTTGAAGTTCATGCGGGCGAATGTGATGCAAAGTTACACGAGTTTTTGACTTGCCGCTGAACCCCTACTACCCATCACAAACCTTAAACCTTGAACCTTAAACCTAGAACTTTAAACCTTGAACCTTGAACCTTAAACCCTGAACCTTGAACCCGTAACTAATTCCCCGCAGCATAAGCAATGACGCTATCCCACACGCGGAAGACATTTTTAGAGCAGATCTTTTCAATATCCTGCTTTGAATACCCGCGTTTCAGGAGAACATAGATCAGGTTGGGATAATCTGAAACGTCTTTCAGGCCAAGCGGGAGACTATCGCCGACACCGTCGTAATCGGAGCCGATCCCAACATGGTCGATACCGGCGAGCTTTACAACGTGATCAATATGGTCGGCCACCCGTTCAACATCTGAATAGAGATCTTTATGATCCTTCGCGAAAGCATCGATCACGGGTTGCGCCGCGGCGTCCCGGGAAGTGAGGCCCATGGCTTTTAATTTCGTTTCGAGTGAATCCAGCAGCCCTGTATTTCTGCGGGCTGTCGAATCGATGAAAGAAGCACCGAAATTGATCTGGATAACGCCACCGTTTTTACCCAGTGCGCGGATCATATCATCCGACATATTGCGCTGGAATCCCGGTGTGAAGTAACGGCACGACGAATGGGATGCGATTACAGGGACCTTCGTTATTTTCATCACATCGTAGAAGGTGCTGTCGGACACATGCGAGATATCTACCATGATGCCGGTGTTATTCATTTCGGCTACAACTTTTTCACCGAATGGACTCAGCCCGTTCCAGGTCTGCAGCGTGTCGTACGATGAGTCACAGATCTGGTTATCCTTCCCATGGGTAAGGGTGATGTAGCGTATGCCGCGGTCGTAGAAGTATTTGACATTGGCGAGCGCATCGCCGATGGGTGCGCCATTCTCCATGCCCATGGGCAGCGATATCCTGCCAGCTTTGGTGTTGGCGATGATTTCTTTCGGCGTCCCCGCAAGGGCAAACTTGTCAGGATGCGCTTTACTGATGCCGACGATCATGTCGATCAATGAGTCGGCAAGGGCCTTGCCTTTATCCGGCGTCTGCTGAAAGGAGGAGGGGATATAAATCGACATGAACGGTGCGTCCAGGCCACCGCGGCGGGCGCGTTCATAATCGAAATCGCCTTCATCACTTTTGACTGGTATTCCCAGGTACTGTCGCTCAAGGCGGAAGCGCTTTATCCGCAGGCGATAAGGCAGGTCCACATGACCATCCACGATAATGAACTGGTCAGCCAGGGCTTTTGCCTGCAGCTTTAATTTGTTGTTCGGATCCTGGGCGTACGACGCCTCGAAGGACAACGTCATCAAGAGAATGGTGAGCAGGAAAGAATATCTGAATTTCATGTATTAGCCTTTGCGATGAAAGTTGCATAAAAATGGAAGTGATTGCAACCGATCGCCCGAATAATGCGGCGGTGTACTGATGCCAACATCGTGATCGGACCAAAGGAACTTAGTAGTATTGCGGCATGGATGTCCCCGAGTATTCAAAAGCCCAGCTGGCCCTGCGCAATGGACAGGATAAACCGGAGATATGGATCGCGTACCAGGGTCTCATTTATGACGTCGGGAGGTCCAGGCTCTGGCGGGATGGGAAACATTACGAGCACTGGGCTGGCCAGGATCTGACAGACGAGCTGAAGGATGCGCCGCACAATGAAAAAGTGTTCGATAAATTTAAAGTAATAGGGACGCTGAAAAATTGAAAGAATTGGAAATTTTACTTCGCACACGGACACATACGACCGGCCAGTTTTGTTTATCTTGTTACTGTTATAGTTTTGCCGCTATTATTAAGGCGATTTTGTAATTTCAGCCTTTTATACGTTACAACCGCACCGTGAAATGATTCTCATCGCTGATAGCGGAGGCTCCAAGACAGACTGGAGGCTCATTGAAAAAGATGGCACCATCGGCCAGGCCAGTGCGCCTGGTTTTAATCCCTACTACCAGCCGATCGATGATCTGAAGAAGAATGTACAGGAGATCCTGCTCCCCCGTATCACGAACACGGTGCACAAGATCTTCTTCTATGGCGCGGGTGTGTCGTCGGTAAAGAATCAGCTCACTATCAAAAGCGCGTTCCTCGAATTTTTCCCCGAAGCGCAGATCGAGATCGGGTGGGACCTGCTCGCGGCCGCCAGGGCGCTGTGTGGACGTGAACCCGGTATTGCCTGCATTATGGGTACCGGTTCGAATTCATGTTTGTATGACGGAAAGAAGATCACGGACAACATCGCCAACCTCGGCTGGATCCTGGCCGACGAAGGTTCGGGCGCCAATATCGGGCGGAAGTTCCTGGTGAACTATCTGCGGAACAAGATGCCCGAAAACATCGCGCGCCAGTTCAAAGACAGATTTCCGCTGACGCGGGAAGAGTTCCTCGAAAAAGTATACCAGCAGGAAAGACCAAGTGCCTTCCTGGCGAGCTTTACCAAATTCATTTTCCAGCACCTCGACGACGCGTATTGCTACCAGCTTATTTATAGCAGCTTCGCGGAATTCTATGAGAACAACGTGATGCAGTATCACAACTATGAGAACCTGAAGGTGCACTTCACCGGGTCGATAGCTTTTTACTTCAGCGACATCCTGCGGCAGGTAGCCAACGACAAGGGCATAACCGTCAAAAATATTTTGGAGGGCCCCATCGCCGGCTTAACACTTTATCATCAGAATGATCTCAACTGAGCGCCGACTTCGGTGCCACGCATAACTTAATTTTTCTTCATCAACGTAACAGATCAACGTGACGGGTACTGAATCAACTTCTTATTATAATGACCTGGAGCGGATGAGTGTCCGCGACCTGCTGGTCAACATTAACCGCGAAGATAAAACGGTACCGGATGCCATCGAAAAGGTAATCCCGCGCATCGAAGCGCTGGTGAATATCACGGTCGAAAAAATGCAGTCCGGTGGAAGACTGTTCTACATCGGTGCCGGTACCAGCGGCCGCCTCGGTGTAGTGGATGCCTCAGAAATACCGCCCACCTACGGCATGCCGCACGGCAAGGTCATCGGTATCATCGCCGGGGGTGACAAGGCTATACGCAAAGCCGTTGAACATGCTGAAGACGATGCTGACCAGGCCTGGAAAGATCTTGAAGAACACGTTATCAACCAGCAGGACGTTTTAGTGGGTATCGCTGCTTCCGGACGGACGCCTTATGTCATCGGCGGACTGAAAGCAGCGCGCGCCAACGGTATTGTTACCGGGTGCATTACCTGCAACAGCGACAGCGAAGTCGCCCGCCATGCCGATTACCCGGTGGAAGTAGTCACGGGTCCCGAATTTGTTACCGGCAGTACGCGCATGAAAGCCGGCACCGCGCAAAAACTGGTGCTGAACATGCTGACGACCACGACCATGATCAAGCTAGGGCGCGTCAAGGGAAATAAAATGGTCGACATGCAGCTGACCAACAACAAACTCATCGACCGGGGCGAACGGATGGTGATGGAGGAGCTTGGCATTGGCCAGGCCGAGGCACAACAATTGTTGCAGCAATATGGCTCCGTAAGAAAAGCGGTGGAGCACTATCGCAACAATGCATGAGATCGAACCATATTACAGCTGGCTGAAATATTACAATCCCGCCGAGGACGAACGCTCGCCTTTTTTCGGGAAGGAATATAATTACGACCGTTACTCGGAAACGATCTACGGTTACTACATCGATCCCGCCTGGGATGGCATAGGGTCCGAGACGCTCTACGTCAAGATACTCTACACGGATTATACCCTCGGTTTCACTATCATCGAGTTTATCGGCGAATGGAACGACGCCATCAACAACGACATCATGACCCTGAAGCGGAGCCTCATCGAGCCGCTGATCCGGGAAGGCATTTCAAAGTTCATTCTTATCGGCGAAAACATCCTCAACTTCCACGGCTCCGACGATAGTTACTATGAAGAATGGCTGGAAGATATTTTAGAAGCAACGTCGGGTGAAAGCGAAGGATGGATCGCCGCCGTGATGTTCCCCGAATTCGTGATGCAGGAAATGAAAAAATTTCACGTCGACCATTACGTCAACATGGGTGAGCCGTTACAACTCGATGAGTGGCGGACGCTTCAGCCCATCGTAGTATATGATGTGGTCAATCAGCGGCTTCAAAGAAGGCTTAGCTGAACATTGCTCACCAGCGCATCGGCAGGTACCAGGTAATCTCTTTTGGATTTCATTTCGCGACACAGGATCCGTGTACGCCTAAGCTTTCCTTTCATGAAATAGCGTCCCTGAAATTTAAAAATACTCCCTTCGGGAAGGGCTAGTAATACGACAAACTGTGAAGCATTCTTGTCGAACCGGCGCATCACCTGGGTTAGCCGCGCATCCGAAAAAGAGCTTGCCATCGGGTTGATCATGTGACGCCTTAACTCATGTAAGATTTCTTCCGGAAAAACGTTTTCCCACAGCAGGGGGATCATCAATTCCGTGAACGTCGTACGCCATTGTTCGCCGTGGGGATCAACGCGGTTGCCATAGCGAAGGTAAACGTGAAGGTGTGCGACCTCATGCACATAGGTCAGTAAAAATTGAAACGGATTCAGGTCGTGATTGAGCGTAATGCGCGGATGGCTTTTGGTGCCCCGGCTTGTAAAATCGCCTACTTTGGTCTGGCGGCTTTTGGAAAGTTTCAGTTCGAAGGGACTGCCTTTCCAGAGGTCCAGGCAATACGGTATGGCTGGCTCCGGGATATGTGCTTGCAGGATGGTTAATACTTTGTCTGACGTCATGGCAACAAAAAAGGCTTTAGTCAACTAAAGCCTTCAAGGAAACAATCTTTTCAGATTGATTAGTTCGCTGTCGTATCAGCAGCGACACCAGTCGTGTCAGTTGTTGATGTTGTGTCAGGAGCAGCAGGCTCAACAGACTCAACAGTTGTTGAATCCTGGGTGCCGGCTTCTTCTTTCTTAGCTCCGCATGCAACGAATGCAAGTGCAAAACCACATACAGCGATAAGTGCGATAAGTTTTTTCATAGTTTACAGGTGTTAAAAAATTACCCGCAAATATAACTTTAATATCTTACTCATTATCAACGCGTAAGGTATTTTATTTTTTGCGAAAGATTAAGCGGACCGGAACGCCTTCGAAGTCGAAATGTTCCCTCAGCTTGTTCTCCAGGAAGCGCTGGTACGACTCCTGGATATACTGCGGCAGGTTACAAAAGAATGCAAACGATGGAAACCGCGCATTGACCTGCGTAACGTACTTTATCTGGATGTGTTTTCCCTTAATGGAAGGCGGCGGATAATGAATGATCTCCGGCAACATGGCGTCGTTCAGCTTTGATGTCGGGATCTTCTTGGTCTTGTTTTCAAACACCTGCGCCGTCTTCTCCATCACCTGGAAGATGCGTTGTTTGGATAATACTGACGCAAAGATGATCGGCACATAACTGATGGGCGCCAGTTTTTCCAGGATGTCTTTTTTATATTTGTCGGCGGTCTTCGAATCTTTTTCCACCAGGTCCCACTTGTTCACCATGATGATGATACCCTTGCCCTGCCGTTGCGCCAGGCTGACAATGTTCACGTCCTGCGACTCCATGCCGCGTTCGGCATCGATGATGACAATACAGACATCGCTTTCTTCCAGCGCGCGCAGGGAGCGGAGCACGGAATAGAATTCGATATCGTCCTTCACTTTTCCTTTTTTGCGAATACCCGCGGTGTCGATCAGGATAAAGTCCCGTCCGTACATGGTGTAGTGCGAGTGAATGGCATCGCGTGTGGTGCCGGCTTCATCCGTGACGATACTTCTTTCGGTTCCGAGCAGTGCGTTGAGGAAAGAAGATTTCCCGACGTTGGGTCTTCCGAGGATTGAAATTTTGGGAATGCCGGCGTTCGGATCTTCGACGCCTTCCGAGGGGAAAGTTTTGATCAGCGCATCCAGCAGTTCACCGGTACCGCTGCCGTTCTCGGAGGATACCGGGAAGATCTCCGCGTCCAGTCCGAGCTCGTAAAATTCGGTTGAAAGAATGGCTTTGTCGGGGGTGTCTGATTTGTTGGCCGCGATGAAGATCGGCTTGTTGGAGGTTCGTAATATGTTGGCAAATTCCTTATCGAACCCGGTCACGCCGTCGCGGGTGTCGACCATGAAGATGATGGCGGAAGCTTCGTCGATGGCGAGTTTTACCTGCTGGCGGATGGCGGCCTCGAATTTGTCGTCCGAGCCGGTCACATAACCGCCCGTGTCGATGACGGTGAAATAGCGGCCACACCATTCGGCATACCCGTAATGGCGATCGCGCGTGACGCCCGGCATATTATCCATGATTGCCTGACGTTTTTCGATCATCCTGTTGAAGAAGGTTGACTTGCCGACGTTTGGCCTTCCGACTATCGCTACAATGTTTGCCATGTTTATAAATACGACCTGCGTTTCAGGCAGGAAGAATACGGTACGTCAGAAACGTACGCAGTCTAAATTAACGTTTCTTTATTTACACATCACACGAACAACAAGGATCAAAATTGGTGGTTGACCTGTGAGGTTCAATTGACGTTTCGTTGAACTGCCGGCTGTCATAAGCCTGTGTGTAACAGAATCGTCTTATAATAAGAAAGGCGATCATTACAATCGCCTTTTTAAAGTAGCGGGGACAAGACTCGAACTTGTGACCTTTGGGTTATGAGCCCAACGAGCTACCAACTGCTCCACCCCGCGATATATTTTTTGGGAAGAACTCCTCTCTTCCGCTGATCGTTCAATGCTAGTCCGGTTTATGCCTTTAAACGTGTCCCGGAACGATTAGATAACCGAAACGTTATCTAAATGGTTCGCAAAAGTAGACCCGTAACACTTAAAAAACAAATACCTTTGCAAAATCATTATGCAATCTCCATCATTCAAGGCCGGATTCGTCAGTATCGTCGGGAAACCCAATGTGGGCAAGTCATCCCTCATGAACAAACTCATGGGTGAAAACCTTTCCATCATCACCGCAAAAGCACAAACCACGCGGCACCGCATCATGGGAATTCTGACCGGCAACGATTATCAGATCGTTTATTCTGATACACCGGGAATTCTCGAACCAAAATACTCCCTTCACGAGGCGATGATGAATTATGTGAAGGTTTCCCTGGAAGATGCCGACGTCATCCTGCTGGTCGTCGCGCTGGAAGACAAATACGAACCGGAGCTTTTCGAGCGCTTTCTCAAATTCCAGACGCCCATCCTGCTGGTGATCAACAAAATTGACCAGGGTAAAGGTTCCCAAGCGCTGGATAAAGGTACGTATTGGAAAGAATCCATCCCCAACATCCGGGAAGTCGTGCTCGTTTCGGCCAAGACCGGCGAAAATGTCGACGCATTACTGCCAAAACTGGTTGAGCTCCTGCCGCCGCACCCGCCTTATTTCCCGGAAGACGAGTACACCGACCGGACGGAGAGATTTTTTGCGTCGGAGATCATCCGCGAAAAGATTTTTCTGAATTACGACGAGGAGGTCCCCTACAGCACGGAGGTAGCCATTACGTCGTTCAAGGATGAGCCGGACATTATCCGCATCAGCGCGGTGATCTATGTGGAGCGCAATTCGCAAAAAGGAATTTTAATCGGTAAGGCCGGCGGTTCCCTGAAGAAGGTCGGCACGGAAGCGCGGAAGGATATGGAAGCGTTCTTTCACAAAAAGGTATTCCTGGAAACGCACGTGAAGGTTGCCGACAATTGGAGAAAAGAGCGAACGAAGCTCCGCTATTTCGGATATATGGAATAAGATATCCTCAGGCGAACTGGATCAGTACCTGATTTTTTTCCACGCTCTCGCCCTGTTTGATCTTCAGGGATTTCACTACGCCGTCGCCGGCAGATTTGATAATGTTTTCCATTTTCATCGCTTCGAGGATCAGCAACGGATCGCCTTGCTTGACGGTGTCACCTTCTTTTACTTTCAGGGCGATAATGAGTCCGGGCATGGGCGCTTTCACAACGTTTACCTTACTGGCCGCGCTGTTGTTCATCCCCATTTTTTCCAGCAGCAGATCGAACTTGTCTTTCAGGGCGACCTTGTAAATCGTTCCGTTGATCTTGATGAAAAAAGTTCTTGTGGATGATTCTGCCTTCACTACCTCGGCGCGATAACTTTTGGAGTCGAGGATGATGTGGAAATAACCGTCCGCGATCCTGACCAGGTCCCAGCGCAGCGGCTTGCCGTTGACCACGAGGCCGTTTTCGTCGGTGAGAATTTCAAATTTAAGGTCGTTAACGGTAGCCTGGTGCATGGACGAAATAAAGTATAAAACTCCGAAAAAAATAACGTTGGGCGAAGACGCGGGTCCCTGGATCGCAAGCTTTTACTGCGTTTCCGGGCCCGCTTTTTAAAACGCCATGCGCGGTTTCTTGCAAAATCCATTTTTCCGATGTTACCTTTGCGCGTCGAAAGACAAGGGGTGCCTTAATACAACGGGCTGAGATTATACCCAACGAACCTGATGCCGGTAATGCGGCCGAAGGGAGGCAAGTTTGCCACGGAATGCGAATTCCTGTGACAGACGCGGTTAAAACACAAGCAGTACATTCCCCTGTGCGCTGCGGTTTAAACCAAAAATTTAAAACATGTTCAAGTCATTTTTAGTAGTGGCAGCGATGTTGTTGTCCGCGGGCGCGTTTGCGCAGGAGTTTACGGTCACCGGCCGCGTCCGCGAT
>DASPJC010000024.1:0-7516 GCA_035628815.1 Ohtaekwangia sp.
ATCGGCGAGGTACATTTCTTCAGATTTTCGTACCACGCTACAGCCTCGTCCCGCAGAAAAAGGTGGTAGGCAAAAGGAAGAAATTCAAGCACCGATGCTTCTATATCCGCTTTAAAGCAGCATTTTCCACAGCCCGCATTGCAATGCAGCGATGACCATTGCTGAAATTGTTGAATCTCAGCATCGAGTTTGGCGAAAACCGCCTCGACGGCCCTCACCTTTTCTTCCAGCAACATTTCGCGAAGTTAACAAAGGAAGCCGGATCCAGTCAGCCCCTTCCCTCCTGGTGCATGAAATTCCGAAGATTCGCTTTCGCCATCGCACGGACTTTATTCCTTACCAGGGGGCTCCAGCCCAGCAGCAAGCCGGACGGACCCAAAGCCTGGCGCGACCATCGCCAGAAGTCAAAGGAATCCCTATGTTCAAATATTTTAGACTCGCGGAAGACAAACCCGGCTTCTATTACATTATGAACTTTCCGGCCGGTGCGCGAAAAAGTATACCGTGCTTCCCAGTGACAGCGACCGGTTGTGTCGTTTGCATGAATACCACTGAAAGATATTGAAAGATCTTTCGCCGATGTCAGCAGCATCTGCCACATTGCTTTTACCTGCTCAGCCTTCAGGTGTTCAAAAACCGGATCGTGGAAAGTCGCCCCTTCATGGTAGGCATGTTGCATGGCGGTGAAATTGCCTTCCTGGAAGGCGGTATAAAATCCTGTCAGAAGCGCTTCGTTAGGGTGCATAGCCCAATGTAACTACTAAATCCGACATCCCCGCAAAAGAGCAGCTTGCTACGCCGGCGCGTACCACAGCGACACGAGACCCGTATCGTAAGTTTTGCTTTCCAGTAACCGCAGCGTTTTTCGACCATCGATGTGCTGGAACAATGGCTTACCCGAACCCAGGATGATGGGATGAACCGCCAGCCAGTACGCGTCGATCAGGCCTGCATTGATAAAACCTGTCGTGAGTTCAGCTCCACCAAACAACCAGATATCCTTTCCTGGTTTTGCTTTCAGTGTTGCTACAACGTCGGCAAGTTCACCCTTTACCACCTGTGCATTTCCGTTAACACTTTCACGTGTTCTGGAAAATACATAAGTCGTCATGCCGTCCCATGGATTGGTTCCTTCCATGGATTGGGCTACTTCGTACGACTTTCGCCCCATCAATATCGCATCAATGCGCTTCATAAAATCGTTCAAACCATAATCCTGATCTGTGAAGCACCAGTCATATTCGCCATTGGGCCCTTCAATATATCCGTCGAGGCTGACGGCAAGGCCGAGGATTACTTTTCTCATGGTATATATCTTTATTAGAACCTGTCTTACCTTTCATGACAGCGACCATCATTTCAGATGACGAAGCTGTGCGCGCTGATGGCTACAACCATCGCTGTAATTCCGACGAGAACGCCCGCTATCAGGATCACTATTTTTATTTTCATGTTCATTTAAGGTTTCTTTATCGAACGGCAGCCAGATCAATGGATCCCCATCTGGATCTCGGTGACGTTCGCCTCAGGAAACCGGAAGTCGGCATTAATGTATAACTCGCGGTTCACAGCCGTAGGTGTAACGTTATTATCCTGCATAAATTTCGCGAGTTCGTTGTAGCTTTTCGGGATCGTCAGCCAATCACCTTCATGCAGGGTTGAAACACACCGGAACGGTTCGGTCCGTTTGAAGTGAAACGCCCCATCGTATTCCTGAAGAATATCGGCGACGGGTAGTGCAATCTCCAGGGTGAAAAGTTGCTGCAGATCGGTAAACCCGATATAGTGCCAATGGACAGGACCTGTTACGCGCAGATCGTATTGCACTGCTTCGCGGAAGTGATCCCTGGCGACATCGAGAAAATTCACCAGCTCGCTGACTTTCGCCGCTGTTCTGAAGAATAGAAAATTGATCGGTTTCACTTCCTTGATTTCCATAGTCTGTTGTTTACTGCCCGAATTACAGAACGCCTGATGACAGCGGTATGTCAGGAGTGAAAATTTTAATTTGAATCTTCCAGTAACCGCTTTAAGCGCACCAGATCCAGATAGCGGTTTCTGATTACCTGGCGTGCCATGGCGCCGGCCAGCGGCTTCATGATGCCTTTTGTCCGGAGGTCCAACGTGACCTTCATCACCGTGTGCTCCCCTTTTGGTTCGAATTCCATGGTAAGATGACGGACGGGTCCGTTCATTATAGAGAGTCCCCTTCTTTTATAAAGCTCAAACTCGGTAACCTCGACCGTTGCGGCAAACTCCTGTCCGGATACGCGTCTGGTTTCAATGAATTTTGCGCCCGAGCGGTTCTTTTCTTCGCCGATCCACGATGCACCTGTTACCTGTTCCTGCCATTCGGCGCTATTGGAAAGGTCCGCGACATAGTTGAACAGTGCCTTTACCGGCCATTGAATCTCGATCTTCTGCTGAATGGCTTTCATGACGTTAATTTTTTCACAATTAACATCGCCTCGATGACAGCCCTATGTCAGTAGGACTTAGGCCTTGGGCCTTAGGTCTTGGACTTAGGACTTGGGACTTGGGAGTGGTTTTAAGGAATGGGACGCTTTCTTTTGTTTTAAAATTAGCCTGGATTAGGTAAGGCATTGGGTAGAGTCCTTTTAAGGGATAAACACTCTTGATGCTTAAAACATCGGCAGCAGCCAGGAGCGCTTTTAGCATGAACTTTTATTTTAAGCAGAAACCACCAATTGCTTTTGGACTCCGGTTCGCCGCCCGCAGCGCAAGGCCCGAAGCTATTGAAGGGCCAAAGGTAAAAACCAATGGCCCTGTATGATCATAAGCTCAACGTCGATTTGCTATGGAAGAGCGATTTGTAATGATCGCGGTATCCCCAGGCAACAAAAAGATTGAGTATCAAAATCACGACAGACATCGCCAGACTTTCCGGTGCGAGGAATGCGTGGAACAGCAAAATATTGAGGCTGATGGGCATGAGGATGACCAGCGACAGTGGTACGAACAGACCGATGATCAGCAGAAATCCCAGGACCACTTCGATGCCTTTCAGCATGGGGAAAAAGTAGCCGGACTGGAAGAGTCCACCGGTAAACGCCTCTGCAACACCAGGGGTATCCGGCGGCGGCGGCATCGGTATGAAGTGTAAAAAGAAATTCAGGCCAAAGACGAAAAAGATTAAGCCAAGTGCCGTTCTGCCGGCGATGATGGCGATCGATTTAACTTTTGTTGCCATAATAATTGAGATCCAGGGTTTTAATTATGCGGTGATCGTAGCTTCCTCAAATACCGGATAGTCGGTGTAGCCTTTTTCGCCAATCGTGTAGAAAGTACTGGCATCCAGGATCAGGTTGAGAGGTTGTTGATAACGAAAACGCTGCACCAGGTCCGGGTTGTTGATAAAGGGTTTTCCAAAAGCCACCAGGTCGGCAAATCCCAATGAAAGGTCTTCCTCAGCACGTTTCAGATCATAACCGCCGGAAAGGATGAGCGTATTTTTAAATTTTCCGCGGATCGCGCGTTTAATGCTATCAGGTACTTCAGGCGCTCCCCCTGCGCTATGATCGACCATGTGTACATACAGGATACCCAGTTCGTTCAGTTTCCCCGCGAGGTACGTGTACGTCTCCTGGATTTCAGGATACAGGGGCATGTCATTGAAAACGCCATAGGGCGATAACCGGATACCCGTGTGTTCACTGCCAATCGCCTCACTCACAGCGGCGGCTACTTCGATCACAAAACGGGCGCGGTTCTCTATACTTCCACCATATTCGTCTGTGCGAACGTTCGAGAACGGCGAAAGAAATTGTTCGAGCAGATAGCCATTGGCTCCATGAAGCTCGACACCATCGAATCCGGCTTTGATCGCATTGCGCGCAGCCTGCACAAATTCATCCTTGGTTGATTGTATCCCTTCGGCCGTGAAAGCCTGTGGTACAGGGAGCTCTTTCATGCCTTCCTGGTCTGTCCACATTTTTTCTTTTGCTGCTATCGACGACGGTGCTACCACGCGCGCGCCTGTTGGCAAATTGTGCGGGTGACTGACACGGCCGGTGTGCATCAGCTGCATGAAGATCTTGCCATCCCTGTTGTGCACAGCGTCTGCCACCGGTTTCCAGGCTTCTACCTGTTCGTTTGAAAAGATGCCGGGAATGCGGGCATAGCCCAGACCGTTGGGGGAAGGTGAAACACCTTCGGTGACGATAAGTCCGGCCGAAGCACGTTGGGCATAATATTGCGCCATCAATGCGTTGGGCACGTTACCGATGGCCCGGCTTCTGGTCATGGGTGCCATTACAATCCTGTTGGAGAAGGTATGCCTGGCGGATTGAAGCGGTGAGAAAGTGGTTGGTGTTGACATGGGTTTAAAAGTTTAATGATACATTTAAATGTTTCGATGTATTTAAGTAAGAAAAAAGCCGGATCGCCCAGCTCTAGTTGTTCAAACGGGTGCTTGCATCAATTAGTTCATTTATATATTTAAATTTTTCGATATATTTTTTAAAATACGCATGGACTCGTGTATTTGGCCGTTCTTGACCGGAAATTTCAGAATTTCAGCGTTGTGACGGTGGACGAGTAGTCCTTCACCAGCTTTTCATTCAGCGTGTACTTGTGATTCCTTCCCTCCTTTGCCGGCTCAATAAGGCCTGCTTCTACGAGGATTTTAATATGATGGCTGATGGAAGGTTGTGTCAGATCTATAATATCCTGTATGTCTGCGCAATGACCGCATCCGCCTTCCTTGGCAATATGCTGGAGGATCCGGAGCCGGTTTGCGTCACCAAGCGCTTTCGATATCTTCTCCATTTGCTTCAGACTGAGTGCCATCGTAGTTGTTCCCAAGGTAAATATATGTAAGACTGGTAGCAATACGTGAACGGCAGCCGAAAAGTTTCCCCCGTACCGCCAAGCCCCATCTTCATGCAGGCAGATCTACCCCGGAATGCGTGTTGCCAATCGCGCTGCCCTGTTTAAACTTGTCTCACGGCAGATGGTATATGATTTTTAGACCACGTTGAAAATTAAAGGTATGGAACAGCAGCTCATTAACGCATTTATGAAACTGGTCGCCAAAGCAGGCGGCGGCTTTTTGATCCGTGAACTTATTCAGCAGGTTGACGATAATGGCAATCCGAAAATATGGACACCGGATGAGATCCGTCATGCCATCGATTATGTGAACCTTGAGATCGATACGTTTGGTGAGCCGGAGGCTATGATGGTTATCGGAGCGCTTGTAAAAAAATATAACCTCAACCCGGAGCTACTGCCCCAAACCGTGACATCAACCGCATCAAGTCCCGGTTCCTCCGCGCAGGAGCCTGCGCGGTAGGTGCGCATTGATAAAATTAAGACAGGTTTCAATAACCCGTTCATCGCGCAGGATCCGTACGTGCCCCAGCCCCGACGTTTTCATAAAACCCGCCGATGGATATGCCGTCACAAGTTGCTTTGCGTTTTCGGGCGAAACTTCCCGGTCGTCGTCATCGTGTATGACGAAAAAGTTGATGTGTTCCGGCAGACGACAAATGAAATGCGTTGCCATAAATTCTTCAAAAGGCCTGTTAAAGCGCTGATGAATGCTCATTCTCAAATGGAGCTTGGCGTCTTCAGAGCCACCAAGCCGCCTTGCAAATTCCTGAATGATCTCTTCAGCGATGGTCGGCGTTGCAATGGTGATGAGCGTGGGGGCTTTCAATCCTTCGCACATCGCGAACAAACTTGCACTGCCGCCCAGCGAATGTGCAACGATCGCCTCCACCTCCCCCACGGCTTTTTCAACGGCCATCAGGGCATCCCTGAACGCTATGATCGACGTCTGAGATCCTTTTGACAATCCATGCGCCGGCGCATCAAAAGAAACGGCGCGATAACCCTGGGCGGTGAACGAAGGAATGAAACTCCGGAACTGCGACCCGCGTCCAGCCCAACCGTGAACAAACAATACGACGGGGCCATCACCCCACGAGTAGCATTCCACTTCCCCTCCTGGCGTATTGACCTTAAAGCGTTGCGCTTTTCCGATCACGGTCTTCTCCTGAAGCGGTAAAGGATAACGTGGTGGCGAAAAAAACAGTCGCACAAACCATTGATGCGCATAGCGTGGCGCGACGGATTCCAGTTTAGGAAACAACCACCGTATGGCACGAAAGCGCCAGGGAAGGTGAGGATTTCGTGGCACCGGTAACGTAAGGACGTTGCAGGGGTCTGCCTTGCCTGAGACGCTTTCCATATTAAATGATTTTGACCCGGACAACGACACCCTTCGTTTTGTGATGCATTGTGCAATTCAGTATCAGGTTAAAATCGCCGGCCGCAGCCTGATCAGAAACGACAATGGTTACCTTTGTCTCATGGGCAACGCCAAGGGCTTTTTCATACACCAGCGAGATACCCTGCGGCAGGGAAGAACCTGTACCCAACTGCGCTTCCGAGCGCTGGTAACTTTTTGACCGCGCGATGGCCAGGATTATGCTACCCGAACCGCCCCGGCTCACTTCAATGGTGCCGGGGGTTGACCGAATGTCAAATTCCTTTTGGGGGATCTCGTGTTGCTGCCCGAAAAGGGGAAGTACAATAAAGGTCATTAGATAAAACAGTTTGGAGAAAATCATAAAGGCAATGTTTAAAAGCAGCTTCATTGAAAAGTCAGTGGCTGTGCGAATGTAAGCCGTAGACTATAGTCGACTGTCAAGTAAAAATCACCGGTTTTATAGAATATTTCACCGCGATTTTTAAAACTCGAAAACCGCGAACCCTTTTGATTCAGCACAAAGTGATTTACATTTATAATAACACTAACCATGAAGTATACTCCATGGTTGCTAATGATTACAACAATGCTGATCGGTGAACTTGCTCAAAAAACTAAGCTGTCACGGCACACGATCCGGTTTTATGAAAAGCTTGGATTGATCGAAGTACCGGAAACCGCCCGTCGCAATAATAACTACAAGGAATATCCTGAAAAGGTGTTGCGGCAGATCGCGGCAATCCAGCAAATCAAATCCAAAGGCTTTACGCTGAAAGAGGCGAAAGGTATTATCCACCTGATCACCACGGGTACGCTCGACCCGGAACGCGGGAAAAAATATATTAACCATAAGGTTCAGCTCATAGAAAAAGAAATTGCACATCTTCAGAAAATCCGAAATGGACTTGCTGCAATGGCTGAACAATGCGGGTCGCCGGACTGCGATGTAAACCAATGGCTGAACGGCGCGAGATAAGAGATGAGGATAAATACACAGTGTGAAATTTTCCCGGTTGCGGGTGGCACGACAATCCTTCTTACCGAGACCGCCCTGCTGCCCGGTAGTCCTTACTTGGGAATCGACAAATTCAGCGAACCACTGACTACCTGCTGGCCGGTGATGCGCTCCTCCGCTGCGCGAAAGTTTTTACGGAAGCATGTTTAAAATCAAAACTCAAAAATTTGGGGCGCATACATCATGCATCTTTGCAAAATAAAATGCGACTGAACGCAGGCGGACCTATGTATGACCGCTTGCACACTGACGTGAACCCGGGCGCC
>DASPJC010000025.1:0-4660 GCA_035628815.1 Ohtaekwangia sp.
CAGGCGATATCTGGATCAGTGAACTTACTGCGACGGATCAATGGTCGGCGCCTGTACATGGCGGTCCCCTGATCAACAATGCGGCCTTTAATGGGGTGGCCGGGTTCTCTTCCGATGGTCGCGATATTTTTTTGCTAGGCCACTACGCGTCCGACGGAGGACTGCCGCGGACGCAGGGTATTGCTGTGGCGCACCGGTCGGGCAATGGATGGTCGCGTCCCGAAAACATTGTGATTCCGTATTTCCGGAACAAGTCCGTGATACTGTCCGGCCATATCCTGCCTGATCAATCGGCTTTTGTCTTCTCTGCTGAAACGTACAGTACCCGTGGCGTTGACGACCTCTACGTGACGGTCAGGGGTAGCGATGGCAAATGGTCGGAACCTAAAAATCTTGGGTCCGGCATCAATACCCGGTTCGAGGAGATGAGCCCGTCCCTTACACCCGATGGCAAAGCGTTGTATTTTTCGAGCAACGGGAGAAAGGGCGCCGGAAGCTTTGACGTTTACTTTGCAACACGGCTTGATGATTCGTGGACGAACTGGTCAACACCGGTAAACGTGACAGCCATCAATTCGGAGGGCCGCGATCTTTATTACCGCCAGACACCCGACCCGTACATGGCCGTGTATGCCAGTACCAAGAACAGCGATGGCTATGGCGACATCGGGTTTTACCGGCAGGCCGATCCACGGCCGGATAGTTTACCGGTCGCTGCGACACCCGTGGATTCCATCACCTTCACCAAAGTTGACCCGGGCCGTCCGGGAACCGATCACATTCGTGTTTACGGAAAGGTGACGAACGCCAAAACCGGTGAAGTAATTCCGGCACGTGTCAATTTTGCCGGGCCTTTAAAGGATCAGGTGACCACCGCCGACAAGGACGGCTACAACGCCACGTTGCCCGTGGGAAACGCGTATGTGGTAAAAATAGAGGCCCGCGGTTTTGTAAGTACCATGGAAAGGCTGGAAGTGGATACGGATCAGATGAACGTGCTTGAAATGAACTTTCGCCTACAGCCAGTCGAAACAGGCACAACGGTCAACCTCAGGAACGTACTGTTCGAGCAAGGTAAAACCGTAATGCTTCCGCAATCATACCCGGAGTTGGACCTTATTGTTAATTTCCTGCAGGCTAATCCCAGGGTAACGATCGAATTGTCTGGACATACGGATAACCGCGGGATACCTGCACAGAATCTGAAGCTTTCAAAGTCGCGGGTTGAAAAAGTAAAATCATACCTCGTTTCAAAGGGTATCGATCGCCGTCGCGTATCAGGCAAGGGATATGGCGGTACACGTCCCATTGCCAGCAATGACGATGAAGAAACCCGGCAGCTCAACCGGCGCGTGGAGTTTACCATAAAAAAATTCTGACAGATCTTTGAAAATGCGATTAAAAAATACATCGGTCAGTGCAAGCTAGGTCTACCAATGAAATGCGCATAACCGGTATTTTTGCAGTATGCTGAATTTGAAAAGTTCAAATTCGTCGGATACCTTACATCCTGTCCGGCGCAACCCCCACCGCTACCGTTGGAATAAATCAGGCTGAGTATACTGGCCTTCCGCTAATTATTGATAAGTTTATTCATGTCCTCCTGCCGGTAACCAACGGTAACGTTATTTGTGATACAAGTTGTCTGGTTCGTGAACGGCAAAGGGCAAACGCGGTAACCATGAAGTTATACTTTCAGAAAAAAGTATTGTTAGGATTTTTTGTTGCCATTTCCATTATCACATGGCTAAGCATATACGCCTACTCCAACAATAGAAAATTCAAGGAAACGGCGGAATGGGTGCTGCACACGAACCAGGTCCTGTTTCATGCTGAACAGATCCTGAGTCTGACAATCGATATCGAATCCGGTCAACGGGGCTATACAGTAACGGATGATGCTGTATTCCTGGAACCCTATCACGCCGGACGATCAGTGGTCCTTCAACATATTAAAGATCTTCAGGCCCTCACAGCGGATAATCCCAGGCAGCAGGAGCGGATTGCTGTCTTAAGCGACCTGGTGGAGAAGAAACTTAAATTTGCGCATTCGGTCATCGAGATGCATGCGACAGGCGGTGGCCGCGGAGCAGACGCGGTGGCCACGCTACAAGGGAAACGGCTCATGGACGATATCCGGAAGGTGATCCGGGATTTCCAGAAGGCGGAAAAGATTTTGCTGGAAAAACGCTCCGCGCTTCACGCACGTGGCGTTCAACGCGCCAACGAGGCATTTTTTTTATTGCTCGCAACAACGGCTGTCATCCTGGTACTGGTGTTCGTTTCTATTCACATCAACCTTAGAGGTCGCGTTAAGGCAGAGGAGTCGTTGCACACGGCGATGATGCGCATTCATGACATCTACGATCGTGCGCCCTGCGGATATCACTCTCTCGATGCCGACGGCTTTTTTGAAGAGATCAATCAGACCTGGCTTCGCTGGATCGGATATGCAAAGACTGAGGTCGTTAAAAAAGTCCGGTTCAACGACATCCTGACCGCGGAAAGCAGCCAGCTGTTTCTGCAGCTCTTTCCGGTCTTTAAAACACAGGGCTCGATCCATGACCAGGAATTTGAAGTCGTCCGGAAGGACGGGACAACGTTCCCCGTCATCCTGAGCGCTCAGGCTGTTTTCGACGATCAGGGAAATTACCTGAAAAGCCGTTCAACGGTTTTTGATTACTCCGAACGAAAACGGGCTGCGGAAAAGATCCTGCAACTGAATCACGAACTCGAGGCGTTCACCTATTCTGTATCGCATGACCTCCGCGCACCACTGCGGTCCATTGACGGATACGGCCGGATACTTTCGGAAGACCACGCCGGTCAACTGGACGCGGAAGGCCAGCGTATTTTAAACACCATCATCAAGAATGCCAACAAAATGGGCAGGCTGATTGACGACCTGCTGGATTTTTCGCGCTACGGAAGAAAAGAACTCAACAAGGCGAATTACAATATGGAGCAACTGGCCAGTTCGGTGTTCGAAGAGCTGAAGGACACCGAAAAGTCGCGAACGATTCATTGCCATATCCACAACGTGTTGCCGGCGTATTCCGATCCGACACTGATTCGTCAGGTGTGGACTAACCTGATTTCAAACGCATTGAAATATTCGCGTAAAAGGGAAGCCTCTCATATAGAAATTACTTCTCAAAAGACGGGCGGTGAGATAGTTTACAGCATCAAAGACAATGGGACGGGTTTTGATATGCAATACTATCATAAGCTGTTTAATGTTTTTCAGCGGTTGCACAGACCTTCTGATTTTGAAGGGACCGGTGTCGGGCTGGCGATTGTGCAACGTATTGTTTCCAGGCATGACGGCAGGGTTTGGGCAGAAGCAAAGGAAAATGAAGGCGCGACGTTTTATTTCAGTATACCACATGAACCCCATTCGCAATCATGAACCATAATGTTGTTGAGATCCTCCTCGTCGAAGATAATCCGGACGATGCCGAACTGGCGATCCGTGCCCTGAAGAAACACAACCTGGCCAATAACCTGCTGCACCTGCAGGATGGGCAGGAAGCGCTTGAATTTTTATTTTCAACGCAGGTCAACACTATGCCCAAGATCGTGCTGCTGGATATCAAAATGCCGAAAGTCGACGGCATCGAGGTGCTCAGGAAAATCAAAGGTGATCCCGAAAGAAAAGTGATACCCGTCGTGGTGCTAACGTCCTCGAAAGAGGAACGCGACATCATTGAATCGTATAAGCTTGGTGTCAATGCTTATATTGTAAAACCGGTGGAGTTTGACAAGTTTGTAAAAGCGGTTTCGGAGATCGGCTTTTTCTGGCTGCTGCTAAACCAGCCTCCCGCACGATAAAGATAATATTACGGCATGGAGCATGGATTGAGAATTTTAATGCTTGAAGACCTCGAAGAGGACATCGGTCTGATCGAGCACAGTTTGCACAAAGAGAGGCTCGTTTTTATAAGCCGGTATGCCGATACCCGTGAAGAATTTGTCCGGGCGCTTGAAGAATTTCATCCGGACGTAATCCTGTCGGACCACGCATTGCCACAATTCAACTCTGTCGAGGCGTTGAAACTATGCCGGAAGAGTAGCCATAACGTGCCCTTCATACTGGTAACCGGTACCGTGTCGGAGGAGTTCGCCGTAAGCTGCCTGAAGCAGGGGGCTGACGACTATGTTCTGAAATCCAACCTGGCACGTCTGCCGTCTGCCATTACGAATGCGTTGAAGCAACGCAACATTGAGGTGAAGCGCAAGAAAGCGGAAAAAGCCCTGCGTCGCCAGAACGAAGAACTGGTAAAGATCAACAATGAGCTGGATAGCTTTGTTTACAGCGTATCCCATAACCTGCGGGCGCCCTTGATGTCGGTACTTGGCCTGGTGCGGCTGGCACATGAAGATGATAAAAAAAATGGCGACCACCTGCGGAGCTACTTCGCGATGATGGAACACAGCATTCACAAACTGGATGATACATTGAAAGAAATTCTGGATTACTCAAGGAATGCCAGGCTCGATCTGCATCTCGATAAAATCGACGTACGAAAGCTGATCGATGAAAGCTTTGAGCGACTGATGTATCATGAGGGTGCCGACCAGATACAGAAGGTAGTGGTGGTAAAGGAGAAAGCCCCTTTGTATTCGGACAATCACCGCCTCGCGATCGTGCTGAACAACC
>DASPJC010000026.1:0-14894 GCA_035628815.1 Ohtaekwangia sp.
TATTGCCATTTAAAATCTCCACCAAAGCCCAATCCCCAATGCCCAATGCCTAATGCCCAATGCCTAATGCCTAATGCCTAATGCCCAATGCCTAATGCCTAATGCCCAATGCCTAACTCCTAACTCCAAAGCCTGTCCCACGATCTGTCTTTGTCCCATTCGGTTGTAGGTGCAAAGTAATTTGTGTTTTCAGGATCGAGATGTTTTTTGACGACGTCTTCATTCAGTTCGACACCCAGGCCTGGTGCGTCGGGCAGATTGGCGAATCCTTTTTCGATCAATGGCTTTTTGGTCTTTACAAGACTCGTCCAGTAATCGAGGTCGACCGAGTGATGCTCCAGCGCAACAAAGTTCTGCGTGGCGGCGGCACAGTGTACATTCGCCATGAAGGAGACCGGTGTTCCCGCGAAGTGCATGGCCATGGCTACGCCTCGTTCTTCGGCATAGTCGCCGATCTTTTTTGTTTCCAGCAAGCCGCCTGAGGTTGCAAGGTCTGGGTGAACCATGTCGACCGCGCCCGCGTCGATCAGCTTGACGAATTCTTCCTTGAGATAAATGTCTTCACCGGTCAGGGTAGGTGTCTCTATGGCTTCGGAAATCTGGCGCCACTGGTCTGTAAATTTCCACGGGACAAGATCTTCCAGCCATGCGAGGCGGTATTTTTCAACGGCTCTTCCCAGGCGGATGGCATTGTTGTGATCGAAATGGCCATAATGATCGGAGGCCAGCGGTACTTCATAGCCCAGCTTCTCCCGCACTTTGGCGATGCGCTGAACAAGGATATCAAGTCCTTTGTCTGTGATCTGTACCTGGGTGAACGGGTGCTCAGTGCCGCCATAGGTCATGGGTTCATTGGTCCACTGGCGGCCAATATCCCAGAAGTTGCTGTTCGTTGTTGTTCCCGGAATGCCCTTCAGCAGCTCGATGCCGAAATCCATTTTCATGAACGTGAACCCTTCCTCGTCGATCCGTTTGTTAACCCGGGCGGTGAAATCGGCTTCATCCCGGCCTTCCGGTGTATCGGCATACAGGCGGATCTTGTCTCTGTATTTTCCGCCCAGCAGCTGATACGCGGGAACATTATATGCTTTTCCCGCGAGGTCCCACAAGGCCATCTCAACAGCACAAACGCCGCCACCCTGACGACCGTGAAAACCGAATTGTTTGATGCGTTTAAAAATCAACTCAACACTACAGGGGTTCATGCCCAGGATACGGCTCTTCAAAAACATGGCATAACGCCAGGAGGCGCCATCGCGTACTTCACCCAAACCGTAAATGCCCTGGTTCGTATCGATGCGAATGACAGGACACCGTGCATGGCCGTTCATCACGACCGCATAACGCATGTCGGTTATCTTAAGATCGGCAGGTGCAGAATTGCGGTTTACTTTTGATGTCGAATGAGCGAGGGTATCTTCGATCGAGCTGAACATAAAACCACCCAGCATCAGACCGCCGGCGCCGGCTTTTTTAAAGAAGGATCTTCGGCTGTTTTCTGTTTGAGGTAGTTCAGCTTCGGATGGGGCAGGATCTTTCAGGCCGTACCTTTCCAGAAGTTTTTGTGCAGGTGTTTTCATGCCATATGGGTTTAGAAGGTAAAAGGAAAAATTATCTGGAATTACCAGGTTCTGTCTTTCATGAACTTGTCGAGCTCAGGGCGGCTCATCGGAAGTTTTCCGGGGTTTTGGTCGAGCCATTTTAAAAAGTCGTTCTTGATATCATCGGTCCATTGCTGGTCGATCTGACCCGGTGTGTATTTGCCTTCGCGCAGGCGTTGATGTCCGAACTGATCGCGAAGCGCTATGAATTCAGCATTCAGCACCAGGTCCGCGACAAGATGCGCGGGAATAAAAACAACGCCCCCTTTTTTGGCAAGGACGACGTCACCGGGAAGAACAGTAGCCCGGCCGATACGAATAGGGCCGTTGATACCACCGAGCATCATTTCCTGGATGTAGGAGGGATCATATCCTTTTACCCACGCATTGAAGCCTTCGATCTTCTCCAGTCCTTCTGCATCGCGGACAGATCCGTAAAATATTACGCCGTTGTTGGATTTTGCATAAATCGAATTACCCAGGTTATCGCCGATGAGTGTGCCATCCACGATCTTGCCATAACTGTCGGCAACATACACATCGCCGGGCCTCAGCATATCAATGGGCCAGGAATTGAAATTACCAACACGCTTCTCAGTTTTTCCTTTTTCACGAATGAGGTTGTCGTAATCCGGGCGTTTGGGCAAGTATTGAACCGTGAGTGCCCGTCCCGTCAGCACCTGTTCCGTGCGAAGCAGTTCCCAGTCTCCTTCGAATTGATTGTTGTATCCTTTGTTCCGTAAGATTCCCCATGCCTCTTCGAGCGAAATGTTTTTCAGGCGCGCCAGCAAGTTATCCGGCACATTGGGTCTTCCGTCGGGAAGCCGGTCACCTTTCCATTCGGGTGTTAATGCAATGACCTGTTCTTTTGTAAGGGTGACCTGCTGGCTATAGGATGGCAGGGCGGCGCATAGAAAAAGAACGACAAGAATTTTATTCATAAGGTGTCTGATAGTGTATAAAAAAATGAAGCTACGATATTTTTAAATTTAATGTAGCGGTTTTTGAAGAAGTGAGTATCCTGTATGTGAGCGGTCTTCGCGACAAACAATTTTGTGCAAAATCCAACACCGGAAAAAAATAAACACGGCGATGGGGAAGCATGGAGATCAATGCTGCATCCGCCGGTTTGTTGGTGGACACATTCTCACTGGCCGGAGCAATTGGCGTAGCGGCGTTGTGATGTTGATGAAACGCCTTGGAGCGCTGCCCGGGGACACATTTCGTGAACGATTTTTATGAATTTGATGCCGGTACTTTCGCTTTTTTAGGATATTTTCGGGCGCCAACCCTGATTTTTACCAGCCAGCACTTCGCCGGAGCACTTCGCAGGCACAGGTCTTTTATGCGTATGCCCCGGGTGAGAACGACTTACATTTATTATGGGACACCTACCGGATTTGATTGGAGATTTGGCATTGATACTCATTGCAGGTGCCATAACCACATTGATATTCAGACGAATCAGGCAGCCGCTTGTATTGGGGTACATCATTGCCGGGTTTTTGGTAGGTCCTCATTTTCACCTCCTGCCGACTGTAGCGGATAATGACAATATCGAGATTCTCGCCGAAATGGGCGTGATATTTCTCCTGTTCAGTCTGGGTCTCGAATTCAGCTTCAAGAAGTTAATGCGTGTCGGCGGCGCCGCGTCCATTACAGCTTTTGTGGAGATCTTGTTTATTACCGTATCCGGATATTTTATGGGCCGGTGGATGGGATGGTCGACGATGGATAGCCTGTTCCTGGGCGGGATGCTGGCAAGCTCGTCGACAACCATCATTATCCGTGCGTTTGATGAACTGGGTGTAAAAACGAAGCAGTATGCGCGCATCGTATTCGGTGTGCTCGTGGTCGAGGATATCGTGGTGATCCTGTTGATGGTCCTGTTGTCGACGGTCGCCGTTACCCGTGAATTTGAAGGCACCGAGATCATATTTACCATTGTCAAACTGCTTTTCTTTCTGGCGCTGTGGTTTATCGCCGGGATCTTCTTACTGCCTACTTTACTGAAGCGGGCAAAGTCGCTGCTTGACGATGAGAATCTGCTCATCCTTGCGCTCGGCCTTTGTCTTGGTATGGTGGTGGTGGCAACGCAGGTCGGATTCTCCGCCGAGCTTGGGGCTTTCATCATGGGATCCATTATTGCAGAGACGACGTCTGCCGAAAAAGTAGAGCACCTCATCAAGCCGGTGAAGGACCTTTTCGGATCGGTGTTCTTTGTATCCGTGGGGATGATGATCGACCCGCAGGCCATTGTCGAATATGCCGGGCCGGTTTTCTGGGTTACCATGCTGACGTTGTTCGGAAAGCTCTTCAGTACAACATTGGGTGCGTTGCTTTCAGGGCAACCGCTCAAGCAATCGGTGCAGGTCGGAATGAGTATGGCGCAGATCGGCGAGTTTGCTTTTATCGTTGCCACGCTTGGGCTATCGCTGGGCGTTATATCCGACTTTCTCTTTCCCGTGGCGGTAGGCGCATCGGCCTTTACAACCTTTACGACACCCTACCTTATTAAGTTCTCGGAGCCCATCTATAACTACCTGGTACGCATGCTGCCGGCGAAATGGGTGAAGACGTTAAATAACTATTCTTCCAGTACGCAGAATATTCAAACCGAAAGTGCCTGGAAGGTAGTCCTGAAATCGTATGGCATGATTGCCGTAACAAACGGCATCGTCCTGCTTGCATTGATTCTGCTGTCGCTGAATTTCCTGATGCCATTCCTGAATGAGCGTATCGAAGACGATACCCTGCGAAGCGTCGTTGGCGCTGTCATATCACTGGCGATTGCAACACCGTTTCTCTGGGCACTCATGGCCAAGCGTCCCGACAACATGGCTTACAGGACATTGTGGATTGAGAAAAGTTACAGCCGGGGACCTTTGCTGCTCATCGAGATCATTCGGGTACTGGTCGGCGTGCTGCTGATCGGTTTCTGGGTTTTCAGGTTGTTTTCTACGGAGATGGCGATCCTGGTGGTTGTACCGGTAGTCGTGATCGTGTTATTTGTCTTCGCCAAAAAGATTCAGGGATTCTATCAACGGATTGAAGGAAGGTTCCTGAGTAACCTGAATGCACGCGAAAACGCTGCTGCCGAGGATAATTCACTTTCCGCGAGCGTGGGCCGGAAAAATGCCGATATACAAACGGATCTTCTTCCGTGGGATGCTCACATCGTTCAGTTGGAAGTGATGCCCTTGGCCGAATATGTGGGCAAAACCCTCGAAGAACTGGCATGGCGGGAAAAGTACGGCATCAATATCGTTTACATCAAGCGCGGTGACAAACTGATAAACGCCCCGGGAAGGTACTCTATATTACTACCCTTTGATGAGGTCGGCGTCATTGCCACCGATGAACAGATCCAGCTGTTCAAGCCGGTGTTTGAAACGATGGAAAACATCGATCATGGTGCCTACGATGTGAACGACATCGCCGTACAGAAGATCGTCGTGAATGAACATACGAAGCTCAAGGGACTCGATATCCGAAGCTCGGGCCTGCGGGAACGCACCAACGGTTTGGTTATTGGTATTGAGCGCAACGACCAGCGAATACTGAATCCAGATTCCAGTACCGTTTTTGAATGGGGTGATGTAATCTGGCTCGTAGGCGAAAAGAAGAAGATCCAGCAAATCAAGGGTACCAAAACATAGCCGGCATCCGCTTACCAGCACATGGTTTTACCAGGCAGGGCTGTTTCTGCCGGCTTTCAAAAAACCGTACCTTGGGGTGACAAACGGAAGCATGTATACAGACCTGATCCTGAAGAACATTGCCAAGCACATTGCGCTGGATAAAGAAGAAGAACGTTTTTTTGTATCGTTGCTGGAATCGCAATCCCTCAGGCGAAAGCAGCTATACCAGAAACAGGGCACCATTTGTAAATACTCGACGTTTGTAAATGATGGTGCACTGAAAAGCTTTACGGTGGATGAAGAAGGGAAGGAACATATTCTCAGCTTTGCCATCAAAGACTGGTGGATATCTGACCTCTACAGCCTTATCGCGCAAAAACCGGGACTCCTTAATATTGAAGCCATCGCCGATTCGGAAGTGCTGATGCTGTCCCGCGAAAACCAGCAGGTACTGTACCGTAAGATCCCGAAGTTTGAACGGTTTTTCCGCATCCTTGTGGAAAACTCGCTCGTGGCTAATCAGCAACGGTTGATCGATAATATGAGCGCGACAGCAGAGGATCGCTATCTTCACTTTATCGCGAAGTATCCCACGGTTCCCTCGTGTGTTCCGCAGCATAGTATTGCATCCTATCTCGGTATTACCCCTGAATTTTTAAGCAAGATCCGCGGGCGCCTGGCGAAAGGGAAAAAGCACGCCTGATCTCAGGGCAGATGCCTGTTCCGGAAGCTTGGCAATGACAGCTTGTATTTGACGGCCACGAATCGTATGATGAAGATTAATGCAATGGAAATGCTCATGTTGATGTTTCGTTCGATGCCCAGCCGGAATAATATCAGGTAAAGAATGGCGCCCAGCAGGCAGGCTGTCGCATAGATTTCTTTTCGGAAAAGGACCGGCGTTTCGTTCGTCAGTACATCGCGGATGACGCCTCCCATGACAGCAGAGAACATTCCCATGATCGCCGCGATCTCAGGTTTAACGCCCAGGCTAAGTGCCTTCTCAACACCAAGAATGGTGAACAATGAAATTCCCAGGGTATCGAAGACCAGGAACGTTCGCTTCAGGCGCAAAAGGATTTTGAAAAAAATGAAAGCGACAAGAATGCCAATGAAAATAGCGTACAGGAAATGGATGTCACCGATCCAGACCAGGGGATAGCTACCCAGCATAATATCCCGCAGCGTTCCTCCCCCGATGGCCGTCACGAATCCCATGAATCCGGCGCCAAAAAGATCGTCGTGGTGATCCTGGTGATCCTGGACGGCCAGCGCGCCCGATACCGCGAACATAAAGGTACCGAGAAGCTCCAGCGCATACAGGAAATTAGTCATGCAGAAAGTTATGAAAAAAACGTTTCTGTACCGCCGGGATATTCAGGGGCATTAGGTTGATGCCGCCGCACACGGGAAGGTTATGCGCCGAAGATCAACCGGTTCGCCGTTTCAATCTCATCGTGGTTAATGGTATGACCCATATGAGGATACACTTTCGTCGTCACGGAAGCGCCGAGCGTTTTCAAAACAGACGTCGTTTCCTGCACGCGCGCCAGCGGAACATGCGGATCCGGGTCGCTGGTGCCGATGAATACTGGTGTGTTTTCAAAATTGCCTGCGTAATGATCTTGATAAATTTCATCGCCGATCAATCCACCCGTAAACGCTGCGGCTCCGCCCCACTTTTTTGCGTGCCGGGCAATGTACTCGAGCGTCAGGCAGGCACCTTGTGAAAATCCTGAAAAATAGATGTCCTCATTACGGATCCCTGAATGATTGAGGTCGTGAACAATATCGTCGACCAGCTTAAGCGCCGACGACAGCCATGGCTCGTTCTGCTGCGGCGGCATCATGAACGAATAGGGGTACCACGTGTGATTTGTTGCCTGCGGCGCGATGAGCGCATAATCTTTTACCTGCAGGTGTGCGGCAAGCGTCAGGATATCTTCCGCGGAAGCGCCTCGTCCGTGGAGCATGATCAGCACTTTCCTTCCTGCTTCAATTTTTTCGCCGGCTGACGTGATTTTCTTTTGGTGCATGACGTTTTGATTTACAGTTCAGTGTCGCCGCTTTCATACGATAATGTTTTTCTCCGGCACTTTAAGCCTTTTACTAACTCAAATCAGGCAATACTTTTTCGATGTACGCGCGATTGGATTCATATTGTGCCGGTAGTTTCAGGCCCGTGCCAAGTTCGCTAACCGGTTCATCGACTGTGAATCCGGGATTGTCTGTAGCAAGTTCGAATAACACGCCACCCGGTTCGCGAAAATACAGCGAAAAGAAATAGTTCCGATCGACCTTGGGCGTGATGCGCAGGCCGGATGCAATAACTTTTTGCCTGAAATCCATCAGCACCTTTTCATCCCTGACCCGGAAGGCAACGTGGTGAATCGTTCCACCGGCATTCATGCCATCCGGAACATCCGGCGATTCGATGAGGTCAACGATCGAAGCGTTTTCGGCAGCGTCAGTCTTATAGCGGTACCGATTTCCTTCCTGACCGGCGAATTTGTATCCAAATATCTCCGTCAGCACAGACGCGGTGTCGTTGATGCGTTTTAACGAAAGTGAAATGCTATGAAAGCCGCGCGTCGCGTTATCGCTTTTAACTTCCGCCGTCTGCCAGGGCTTGCGGTCGTCGCCCGGTGCCGGGATTATGAGTGTTAACGGAAGACCATCCGGATCTTCGAATGACAAATACTGTTCACCGAACCTCGTTCCTTCTCCGGTGATTTTAACCTGGTGCTTTTTTAGCCGGTCAGACCAGAACGCCAGGCTTTGCTGCGGCACCGCATAACCGATGTCGGTGGCCATGCCTGTGCCTTGCTTACCTGGCCTTATATTTTGCCAGGGAAAAAACGTGAGGATGGTGCCGGGCGATCCTACTTCATTGCCGAAGTAGAAATGGTACGTTTCGGGATCATCGAAATTCACTGTCTTCTTAATAAACCGAAGTCCCAGGACCTTCGTGTAAAACTCATAGTTGCGTTTTGCGTCTCCGGCAATGGCCGTGATGTGGTGTATACCGGCAACCCTGTTTTCATTCTTTTCCATATGGGTAAAATTTTAACCGTGTTTGATGGGCATAAAGGTAATTGGTCGTTTCACGGAATTTCTTGAACTGGATTAAGAAAAAACTGTCCAGAACCGTCGTTTACAGGGTGAATGAAAAAGGTCCTTTTACCGCCGGCCCGCCTCCGTATGCGGCGAGGGCAGCTGTCCGTCATGCGACCCTTTTCTTAATCTAGTTCAACGCTTTTCACCCTCGCCAGGGGCTAGATTTGTATCATTAAATAAAACAAAACACACCATGACAACAGCAACAGCAACGAAAACAAAATGGAATCTTGATCCTACGCACAGCGAGATCGGATTTAAGGTAAAGCATATGATGATTACCAACGTTTCAGGATCCTTTAAAACGTTCGATGTTAAGACCGAAACAGTAGGTACTGATTTTACCACCGCGACCATTGAATTCACCGCCGATGTAAATACCATCAGCACGGGCAGTACAGATCGTGACAACCACCTGAAGTCGGCCGACTTTTTTGACGCGGCTGCGCATCCTGAACTGAAATTTGTTTCGACGAAGTTCGAAAAGAAGGATGAAGAAAATTATTCCCTGCAAGGCGATCTCACGATACACGGCGTAAGCAAACCTGTAACATTCAAAGTTGAGTTTGGCGGCGTTGGCAAAGATCCCTGGGGCAATGAAAAGGCCGGCTTTACGATTACGGGTAAGATCAACCGGACTGATTTCAATCTTAACTGGAATGCGGCATTGGAAACCGGTGGCGTGCTCGTGAGCGACGAGGTGAGATTATTCGCTGAAATACAACTGGTAAAAGCAGCCTAAGGATCTCGTTTGCGGCTATCGAAACAGAAAACGTTAGCAAAGGCAGCGTGGCTTGTGGAGAAACTATCCCAGCTTGTTTCAAGCCGGTTTCAGAGAATATTTTCAGACAAACGACCTTTATCAGGCTCCTCCTTGTTATAGCATTGCTGCACAACATCTGTGCATATGACAGCTAGCGGCTGCGTTGTGGTCCGTGCCTGCACGACGTACAACGCATCGCTGGCATGAGAATAAGGGGTGTATTACAGAACAACAGATATGAAAAAGGAAATCGTCATCATCGGTGGGGGGTTTGCGGGAATCAACCTGACAAAGCAATTGGAAAATGAGCCGGGCTTCCAGGTAACACTGGTGGATAAGAACAATTACAATTTCTTTCCGCCGCTGTTATACCAGGTTGCTACAGGCTTCCTCGAAGTGTCCAATATCAGCTACCCCTTCCGGAAGTTATTTCATGGTAAAAAAAATATCCGCTTCAGGCTGGGCGAACTGGTGAAAATCGTTCCCGACCAGAATAAGGTGCTGTTGTCCACGGGCGAACTGGCATACGACTACCTGGTGCTCGCCACGGGAACGGTCAGCAATTACTTTGGTATTGATAACATCCGGAAGTTTGGTTTGCCTATGAAGACTGTGGACGATGCTATCGAGATGAGAAACTATCTGCTCCAGCGCACCGAGGAAGCCACCATTACCACCGATGAGAATGAGAGAAGGAAACTAGGCACCATCGTGATTGCGGGCGGTGGTCCGACGGGCGTGGAAATTGCCGGTATGCTGGCGGAGACGCGGAGCAACATCCTGGAAAAAGATTACCCCGAATTGTCGGCGCGTAAACTGAAAATTTATCTGGTGGATGGGGCACCGTCTTTATTGCCACCGATGAGCAGGGATACCCAGCAATATACCTACGATACGCTTGTGAAAATGGGTGTAGAGGTAAAGCTGAACAAGCTTGTAAAGGATTATACAAATGATACCGTCGTCTTCGCTGACGGAGAGCAGATCGAGACCAAAACACTGATCTGGACGGCGGGTGTTACGGCTTCCGTTTTCGAAGGTATTCCGAAAGAGAGCTACGGCCGCGGTAGGCGCCTCCTGGTCGATGACTACAATAAAGTCGCCGGAACGGCCAATATTTATGCGATCGGCGATACCTGCCTGCAAACATCGGATAAGAATTTTCCCAACGGGCATCCACAGCTCGCACAGGTAGCAATGCAGCAGGGTAAGAATCTCGCTCAGAACTTCCTGGCCATCGAACGCGGAAAAGCCCCCAAAGCTTTCGAATACAGTGACCGTGGTTCAATGGCAATCATTGGCAGGAGCAAGGCGGCGGCCGACCTGGTCAGGCCAACGCTGCATTTGCAAGGCTTCATAGCGTGGACGATCTGGTTATTCATACACCTGTTCTCGCTGATCAGTTATCGCAACAGGATAAAGACCATGTACAACTGGGTGCTTGCCTACTTCACCAAAGACCAGTCATTGCGGATGATCATCCGTCCAAAGGTCAATAAAAAAGAAGCGAGCCCGATGGTAAAACCTATCAAGACCTTCGCGAGAACTGACGACCGAAACTTAAGGGCCCGTAAACAGCGGCAAGTGGAACCGGGCAGTGTAAAATAGTATTGCTGTTGCGTGGGAATCGTGTGACTTGGGAAATTCGAGCAACAGTTGCCTTGGTTCATATTGGATCAGACACAAACGACCGCCTTCGCGATGTCGTTTCTTTTGAATGTTAACCGAAAATTTATCGTCTCCGGATTATTTTATAAGAAAACAAAGCCGATGTTAACCTGCCTCAAAAAAGCTCCAGCGAGATAAAATTTTCTGTTTATCACAGTTCTTAAAATATAGTTGGTCCAAACTCACCGCGGGCCAAACGATATACATTTTCCTTTCTGCATGTACCGGGTGTGCACCGGGGCGCAAGTTTGGTTTTGGCCGTATAAGCCTTTATTATTGCCACCGAATGAACGTTCAATCTGTTTGCATGGTTGAACATCCAAGGATATGGATACACTGCCTGATAAAAAGAAAGCCATTTTTGAAAGTACCTTGGAATTGATCAAAGATCATGGGTTTCAGGGCGCGCCCATGTCACAGGTAGCCAAAAATGCCGGTGTGGCTGCCGGTACGATCTATCATTATTTCGAAAGCAAGGATCAGCTGATCGGCGAGCTGTATTCCTATTATATGAACAAGGTTATAGCGGAGGTTAAGGCGGCACTCGTGGACAACCAGTCTTACAAGGATGGTTTTTTTAAGGTGTGGTCGCAGCTGCTTGCCTTTTATATCACCAATCCCAACGTGCTGATTTTCTTTGAGCAATTTGTCAACTCACCATACTACATACAAAGGTATCGCGACAAATCACACGAGCGCCCGCTGTATAATTTTTTTCAGGAGGGCATAAAAAGCGGTCAGCTGAAGTCATTAAAACCCGAGCTGCTGTTGTCGCTTACTTTTGGCAGCATCGTTTCCACCGCTAAGCTTCACCTTCTTGGGAGTTCCGCGTTAGATGAAACCGATTTGAACCAGATACCGGCGATCCTTTGGGAAGGGATTGCGATTGAATGACTTTAACGAGACAAAACGCATTGATTATTATCATTAAACACGACGCAGATAAAATGAAAAAATTAGTTTATTCCATTTTTGCAGCAAGCGTACTCCTGCTGACAGCCTGCCAGAAAAATCAACCTGGTCAACAAGCCGCGCCACCGCCTGCGCCCTTCCCTGTTGTCGAGATTCCAGCCAAGACAGTGACGGGCTACCGCACCTTTCCGGTAAGCATTACGGGGACAATAAGCAGCCAGATCCGTGCAAAGGTCGCGGGCTACATCACGCAGGTTATGGTCGATGAAGGGCAGGCCGTAAAGAAAGGACAGACACTTTTTAAACTTGAGACACAATCTTTGTCGCAGGATGCCGGAGCGGCGCAGGCGAATGTAAATGCGGCGCAGGTGGAAGTCGACAAGCTGAAGCCGCTGGTGGAAAAGAATATTATCAGCAGTGTGCAGCTGGAAACGGCGCAGGCAAGACTGGCGCAGGCAAAAGCAAATTACAACAGCATCACGGCCAGCATCGGGTATGCTACCATCAAGAGTCCGGTGGATGGATTCGTTGGTGCAATTCCGTTCAGGGAAGGTACGCTGGTAAGTCCCGCCGATCCGACACCTTTAACCACCGTTTCTGATATCGATGATGTCTACGCTTTCTTTTCGATGAACGAAAGGGACTATCTTGATTTCATTCAATCCGCCAGGGGAAAGAAATTGTCAGAAAAGATCAGAAATTTTCCGCCGGTCGAACTTCGGCTGGTGAATGGTGACATCTATCAGCACAAAGGTAAAATTGAAACGGTCACGGGACAGGTCAACACAACGACCGGTACTGTTGGCTTTCGGGCCACGTTTCCGAACCCTGACCGTGTGCTGATGAACGGCAATAGCGGAAATATCCGCATTCCGAAAACCTATGAAAACGCAACGGTGGTACCCGGTGGCGCTACCTTCGAACAACAGGGTCGCTTGTATGTGTACCGTGTGCAGGGCGATACGCTTGCGGTAGCCACATCGATCGATATTACTGACCGGGTTGAAGGCCTTGTCGTCGTCAAATCAGGTATCGAACCGGGCGACAAGATCGTGGCCCAGGGTGTCGGCAAACTGCGTGACAATACACGGATCCAGCCACAGCCTGTTGCTTTTGACAGTATCGCCAATTCATTGAAGGTAGTTTTTAAATAAAAACCAATGTTAAAACAATTCATAGACCGGCCGGTATTATCGACCGTCGTTTCCATTATCGTGCTCATGCTGGGAATACTCGGCCTGACCACGCTGCCTGTAACGCAGTATCCCGACATCGCGCCACCCACGGTACGCGTGGCGGCAACCTATCCAGGCGCCAACGCAGAAACCGTTTTGGAAAGTGTGATCATCCCGATCGAGGAGCAGATCAACGGTGTCGAAGGCATGACGTACATTACTTCCACGGCGAGTAATAACGGCACCGCTACCATACAGGTTTTTTTCGAGCAGGGCGTCGATCCTGACATCGCGGCGGTCAACGTGCAGAACAGGGTGGCACGGGCAACGCCACTGCTGCCCAGAGAAGTGACGCAATCCGGTGTCACGACGCAGAAGCAACAGACCAGCGCCCTCATGTTTCTTACGGTGTTGTCGGAGAATAAAGATTACGACGCGACCTACATTCAAAATTATCTCAACATCAACGTGCTTCCCGAGCTCAAGCGGATTACCGGGGTAGGCGATGTAACCGTATTTGGCGCGAAGAACTATGCGATGCGGATCTGGGTTCAGCCGGCGAAGCTCGCGGCGTACAACCTCATGCCGTCTGATGTTACCGCCGCCATCAATGAACAGAGCCTTGAAGCTGCAGCCGGCGCGCTGGGCCAGAACAATGCCGCGGCATTTGAATATGTCATTAAATACAGCGGCCGTTATACCACGGCTGAACAATATGAGAACATCGTGATCAAGGCGCTCGGCAACGGTCAATTTCTGCGGCTCAGGGATGTGGCCCAGGTCGAGCTTGATGCCGAGGGATATAACGTCATCTCATACACCAATGGTTTGCCCGGTATCAGTATGGGGGTGTACCAGACGCCAGGATCCAATGCACAGGAAATTATTGAGAACATTCACGCCCGCCTCGCGGTCATGGAAAAAGATTTTCCCAGCGGGTTAAAGGTGATGGTCAACTTCGATACGAACGAGTTCCTGGAAGCGTCCATCGACAAGGTAGTGGTCACGTTGGTTGAGGCTTTTATATTGGTATTTATAGTGGTTTTCATTTTTCTCCAGGATTTCCGTTCCACGCTGATTCCGGCCATCGCCGTTCCTGTATCGATCGTCGGTACATTTTTCTTTCTTGGATTATTCGGGTATTCCATCAACCTCCTGACGTTGTTCGCCCTGGTGCTGGCGATCGGCATCGTGGTGGATGATGCGATCGTTGTGGTGGAGGCCGTTCACGCCAAACTGGAGCGCGGCGCGGAAAGTGCATTAACGGCAACCCATTCGGCAATGGAAGAGATCACCGGTGCCATCGTCTCCATTACCCTCGTGATGGCGGCGGTGTTTATCCCCGTTACGTTTATCACAGGTCCGACCGGTGTATTCTATGAACAGTTCGGGGTTACGCTGATTGTGGCCATCGCTATTTCGGCCGTCAACGCTTTGACCTTAAGTCCGGCGTTGTGTGCGTTGTTTCTCAAACCCCATCACAACGATCCCCATAAAAGGAAAAGCTATTTGCAGCGTTTTTACGGTGCGTTCAACACGGCTTTTGAAACAACGACGAACCGGTATGTCAGGTCGCTGTCGTTTTTGTATAAGCACAAGTGGATTACGGCGGTTGTACTGATCGCTTCGCTCGCCGGCATCTGGTGGGCCGCGAGAACAACGCCGACCGGATTTGTGCCGACCGAGGACAGGGGCATGGTATTTACGAACATTGAACTTCCTGCCGGTGCATCCCTGGATCGCACGGTGGCTGTAACGCAACAGCTATACGATAAGATCAAGGATATTCCGGGCGTATCGGTCGGTTCCCTTGTGAATGGCTTCAGCCTGATATCCGGCGCCGGCAGCAACTATGCGCTGGGATTCCTGAAACTTGATCCCTGGGATCAGCGCAAGGATCCGTCCATGTCGGCCGATGCAATCATCGGGCAAATGTTCCAGAAAGCGGCCGAAATACCGGACGCCAGGATATTGTTCTTTGCACCGCCGAGTGTACCAGGCTTCGGGGTTTCCGCTG
>DASPJC010000027.1:0-11461 GCA_035628815.1 Ohtaekwangia sp.
AAGGCAAAGCCGATGCTGGTGGTGATGATGGATGGAAACCTGGGCAACGGCGGAATTGCCAACTTTGGTGAGCAGAATCTTCGGATGTTTGAAAATGAATTGAAGAACGCTGTCGTTCCGTTCGTAGAAAAGCATTACAGGGCGCAAACAGATGCGGGGGGC
Organism: Ohtaekwangia sp.; assembly: GCA_035628815.1. GTDB lineage: Bacteria > Bacteroidota > Bacteroidia > Cytophagales > Cyclobacteriaceae > Ohtaekwangia. Next base: position 163 of record DASPJC010000027.1, read on the forward strand.
CGTGCGCTGGCCGGATTATCCATGGGCGGATTGCAAACCCTGTACGCCGGCGTTAAAAACACCGATATGTTTTCATACCTGGGCGTATTCAGTTCCGGCTGGTGGAGTAATCAACCGAACCTTTCTGATCCGCAGTACGCATTTATGGAAAAGAATGCCCGCACGATAAACACCAATCTGAAAAGTTTCTGGATTGCCATGGGCGGGGAGGAAGACATCGCGTATAAAAACTGCAAGATCATGCTCGGCAGGTTTGATATCCTCGGGATCAAGTATTCCTATACGGAACATCCCCGGGGGCATACCTGGCCGGTCTGGCGGAATAATCTTTATACTTTTGCGCAAGTATTATTCATGGAATAACAGAACATGCACCGCATGCATCAGATTTTAGATGGTCGCGCCAATTCCTGTACTAAACCATGTTCGTGAAGTTGAGATTATTTTTGACACGCCTGGTACGGCTTACAGAATCTTGTCTTGGTGCATCAATTCTTTTGGTACCGGGCGACAACATCTCGTTGTATTGGTCGCGATCGAATTTGTAGTAGAAAGCACCTTTCTTGGAACCTGATTTCTCTTTTTCAGGGAGCTTAACAAGGATGTTTAAAGCCAGTATTTTTTTTGCAAAATTCCGTTTGTCCATCTTCACCCCATAGATGGCCTCATACAGCGCCCGAAGCTGGGGAATCGTGAATTTGGGAGGAAGTAACGCGAAACCGGCAGGATTAACAGCCGCTGTTTTCTGCAGCGCTTCTTTTGCTTTTTCGATCATTTCCAGATGGTCGAAAATCAGGACAGGTAGTTGTGATAGCGGAAACCACCGCGACGCGTGGAGATAGGGTGTGTCCCTACGATCTTTTGTGATGCTAACCAGTGCGAAATATGCTATGGAAACCACACGGTCAGCGGTGTTGCAAATAGACTGTACTAACGCAAAGGCTACTGTCTCAGATCGGCGGGGCGGATACCGGCTTTCGTTTCCGGCCGGCATGTGTTAAGAACGTAGAAATTCAAACTAATGCTGTAAAACCAACAATGCGTCGATTTGCCAATCTCGACAGCTATGGATTTGACAGCTTTGTGATAATTGTATAATTTACACTTAAATAAAATAAAAGGCATCGTAGTGTGGGTGTAATGATTTATTCCCCCTGCTGCTTTTCCGGATCACTTAATTTGGATGGATTATGTATCAAAATGGAATACGGATGGTGGGGCGTTCTTTTTTTGTCGCGCTTGCCACGGTTTTTTTGTGCAATGTTCCTGTACAGTCGCAGGACAAACTGTACAAAAACACATTTCCGCTTTCAGAAGTTGAACTACTGGAAAGTCCTTTCCGGCGTGCGCGCGATCTCAACATTCAGACGCTTCTGCAGTATGATGTAGACAGGTTGCTCGCACCCTATCGGAAGGAAGCAGGACTGCCCGCAAAAGCGTTGGGTTATCCGAACTGGGATGGACTCGACGGTCATGTGGGCGGTCATTATTTGTCGGCATTGGCAATGAACTACAGCGCTACCGCAAACAACCAATGCAAGCAACGTATGCTGTATATGTTGTCGGAGTTGAAAGCATGCCAGGATGCAAATGGAAGACAGCACGGAGGATGGGGCTACGGATATGCAGGCGGTGTTCCCGATAGCAAGGCAATCTGGCCAGCCCTTAAGCAAGGTGATTTTACCGCCTACCGCGCGGCATGGGTACCATGGTATAATTTGCATAAGATATATGCCGGGCTGCGTGATGCCTGGCTGTATACAGGCAATGAAAATGCAAAGGCAATTTTCCTGAAGTTCTGTGACTGGGCGATTGAAATCACGGCCGGCCTATCCGATGTCCAGATGCAGTCGATGCTGGATACTGAGCACGGGGGCATGAACGAAATTTTTGCCGACGCCTATCAAATGACGATGGATGAGAAATACCTGGTCGCTGCAAAACGTTTTTCCCATCATATGCTCCTGGATGCTATGTCGCAAGGCACCGACAACCTGGATAATAAACACGCGAACACACAGGTTCCCAAGGCGATTGGTTTTCAAAGAATAGGGGAGCTGACGGACGATGCGAAGTATCGCCGCGCCGGAGGTTTCTTTTGGGAAACCGTGACGACCCATCGCACGCTCGCGTTTGGCGGGAACAGCAGGCGTGAGTTTTTTCCGGCCGTTTCAGCCTGTGGCGATTTTGTGAACGACGTGGAGGGACCGGAGTCATGCAACTCCTACAATATGCTTAAGCTTTCTGAAGACCTGTTTCGCATTACTCCGACGGCAAAGTTTATCGATTATTGCGAGCGAACGCTTTACAATCACATCCTCTCGACACAACATCCGGGACACGGCGGCTACGTTTATTTTACACCCGCACGACCCCGGCATTATAAAGTATATTCTGCGCCCAACCAGGCCATGTGGTGTTGCGTCGGCAGCGGCATGGAAAATCATGGGAAGTACAATCAGCTCATTTATACTCATCGTAACGATTCGGTTTTTGTGAACCTTTTTATTCCGTCGCAACTGAACTGGCGTGACAGGCAGATCAGCATCAGGCAGGAAACCGATTTTCCGGAGGAGGAAAAAACACGGCTGACCGTCGTTGAAGGTGCAGCAAATTTTACGCTAATGATCCGCTATCCCTCGTGGGTAAAGGAGAACGCGTTAAAAATTGTAGTCAACGGAGTGGCTATTGCTTATGGGGTGCAACCTTACGGTTACGTAGGCATCAGCAGGCCATGGAAAAAGGGTGACCTGGTGGAGATCACGTTACCCATGCATAACCGGATTGAACGAATGCCGAATGTCCCTCATTACGTTGCCGTCATGCATGGACCCATCCTGCTGGCAGCGAAAACGGGACAGGAAAACCTGGCTGGCCTGGTTGCGGACGATAGCCGGTGGGGACATATCGCCCATGGTGAACGCCTGCCCCTGGACGAGGCACCTATACTGGTCGTTGATGATCCCTCCACCATTACGCAACTGGTACCCGTCAAGAACCGACCACTGACCTACACGTTTCCACCGCTTAAGATGATCAATCCAGCGCCGGTGGTACTCGAGCCTTTTTTCAGGATCCATGATTCGAGATATATGATGTACTGGATGACATTGACAAATTCTCAATACAGGTCGTACCTTGATTCGCTGTCGGCGGTCGAAAAGGACAGACTTTCGCTGCAGCAGCGCACCGTCGATTTTGTCGCACCCGGTGAGCAACAACCCGAAGCAGACCACGAACTGGAGGAATCTGAATCACGGACCGGCAATCACCTGAACGAATTTTGGCGCGATGCCACAAACGAAGGTTACTTCAGCTACTTGCTGGCCACCAACGATGCAAGCGGTTTAAGTCTGATTGTACGGTACTGGGGAGCTGAATGGGGAAACAGGAAGTTCGATATCTATGTCGACGACGAGAAACTGATCACGGAGAACAACACAGGACGTTGGAACCAGTCGAAGTTCTTCGACGTCATGTATCCGTTACCGGACGCACTGATAAAAGGCAAGAAAAACGTCCGGGTGAAGTTCAAGGCCCTTCCCGGAAGCACAGCAGGTGCCGTGTATTACATACGTTTGGTCAGAAACAAAAAAGGCGGGTGATTGTCGCAGACGTTGCTGATTCGCCTGCTGATCATAGGATTAACAGGGCAAGGCTAAATTCATGCAATGATTAAAATAAAGATAGCCGGTCGTTACTTGTGCTGCATGGCAATTGTCCCGTCGTAAACGCAATGAATATCCATGTAAAAAAAATTTGCCCATCATCCTGGCCGCTGCAGGTTTTCTGAACTATCTTTCAATGAACGAGCGTTTCACCCGCTTTGACTTTTTCAATCCGAAATGACTATGACCGTTACCGCCCATTCCAGTAATTCAATTTTGCGTCAATTCCAATGGGCGTTCATGCTGCTGTTGCTTGCACTGTATGCCGGATGCCACGCGCAATCAAAGGACAATAAGAGATTCGAACAGGTACGAACCCTGGCAACAGATAATCCCTTTCCGGTGACATCGTTTCTAACCACGAAAAAGGAACAAGGGAAATTTGCGCTCGTTGAGAATGGCATACCATCCGGCATCCTCGTCAGTGCATCGGATCATCCCGGCGTGTTAAGAGTTGCCGGCATTTTTAGGAATGACCTGAGCTATGTATCGGGACAGGAAGCGGCACTCGTCGTGGGTGAAACAACGCGGTCAAAAAATGTCGTCATCGTCGGTACGGCCGGTAAAAGCAAGTTAATCGATCAGTTGATAAAGGATCGCAAAATTGATGTTTCCGTGCTGAAAGATAAATGGGAGCAGTTTTTAATTATCCCTGTACGAAAACCGATGAAAGATATCGACAACGCCCTGGTGATCGTGGGGAGTGACAAGCGCGGTACCATATTCGGCATGTTTGAAGTTTCGGAAAGGATGGGCGTATCCCCGTGGTACTGGTGGGCTGATGCGCCCATCAAGTCGCGCAAAAATATTTTTGTGAAAGGCGGACAACATACGATCGGTTCACCCAAAGTAAAATACAGGGGTATCTTCATCAACGATGAGGATCCGGCGCTGGCGGGATGGGCCCGTGAAAAATTCGGTGGCCTGAATCATCAGTTCTATGGAAAGGTTTTCGAACTGATCCTTCGCATGAAGGGAAATTACCTCTGGCCCGCGATGTGGGGAAAGTCATTGTGGGATGACGATTCACTCAGTGCCCCGCTTGCCAACGAGATGGGCGTGGTACTGGCAACCTCTCACCATGAACCGCTGATGCGTGCGCACGTCGAGTGGGACCGGTATGGAAAGGGTCCGTGGGACTATGACAAAAACGCCGAAGTACTTCGTCAATTCTGGAAGGAAGGCATGGAACGCACGCAGGGGCAGGAGAAGGTGGTAACGCTGGCCATGCGCGGCGATGGTGATGAAGCGATGAGCGAAGGTACTAACATCGAGCTGCTGGAAAGGATCGTGAAAGACCAGCGGGAGATCATTGCGGAAGTTACCGGGAAAGCCGCTGAAGCAACGCCGCAGGTATGGGCGCTTTACAAGGAAGTCCAGGAATACTACGACAAGGGTATGCGTGTGCCGGACGATGTAACCTTGCTGCTATGCGACGATAACTGGGGACAGGTACGCGTACTTCCACCCCTTGATGCCAAACCCCGCAAAGGCGGTTATGGAATGTATTATCACTTTGATTTTGTCGGTGGGCCGCGAAGTTACAAATGGCTCAATACCGTTCAGATCGAACGGGTCTGGGAACAAATGCGCCTGACCTATGAGTATGGCGTTCGGGAGATCTGGCTGACCAATGTAGGCGACCTGAAGCCTATGGACCTGCCCATTAATTTCTTTCTGGACTATGCCTGGAATCCCGACAAATACGGGGCCCGGGATCTTCCGGCCTATTACACCACCTGGGCGGACGCGCAATTCGGCGGAAAGTATGCGAAAGAGATTGGTGAGATATTAGCGCTCTACACAAAGTATAACGCCCGGAGAAAACCGGAATTACTGGAACCGGCCACCTACAGCCTGAGTAATTTCACCGAAGCCGAAAGGGTTGTTGAAGAATATAATGCCTTGCTGACCAAAGCCAAAACGATCGGCGAAAAATTGCCGACGCAATCGCAGAATGCGTATTACCAGCTGGTTTTATATCCGGTTGAAGCGTGCGCGAATATGAATGAAATGTATGTCGCAGCCGCGAAGAACAGACTGCACCGTATGCAGGACCGGGCCTCGACCAATTTTTATGCGGAAAGGGTGAAGGCGCTTTTCTTCAAGGATGCGGAACTCACAAAATACCATCATACGTTTGCCGGCGGAAAGTGGAATCATATTATGAATCAAACGCATATGGGATACGTTAGCTGGAACGATCCTGCCGTTAATAAAATGCCTGAAGTATCGTACATCCAGACCAAATCCGCGGCCGGCATAGGCTACACGCTGGAAAGCAGCCTGCGGTCGGGCCGCAACCGCTTCAGCCCTTTTGCCCGGAGCTTTACACCCTTTGATCCGGTAAACGACCAGAAGTACTATGTGGAAATCTATAACACAGGGAACGAACCGTTGAATTACACGATGTCTTCAAAAAACGACTGGATAAATTTGTCATCGCAAAAGGGTACCATTCAATTTGACGAAAAAATTTATGTGAGCGTCGATTGGAATAAAGTTCCTCAAGGACAAACGGAAGGGGAGATCCGGCTTTCGGGACCCAACCGTGAATTTAACATCAAGGTACCGGTCCGCACTACGGTACCGCTGAACGCTGCCGGTTTCATCGAAAACAACGGTTTCGTAAGCATTGATGCTGTAAATTTCCAAAAGGCAGGCGGAACGGATAAGGTAAGCTGGGAGGTGATTCCAAACTTAGGTCGCACGGGTTCTGCGGTAGCTACAAGGCTGGTCACTGCGCCGAAGCAAATACCGGGCCCGAACAGCCCTTACCTTGAGTATAAAATTTTTCTCCTCGATTCAGGCGTCTACAACCTGGAAGCCTGGTTTTCTCCCACACTTAATTTCCAGAAGGACGAGGGCTTGCTGTACGCTTTCTCTATCGACAACGGTGCACCCCAGGTGATGAACCTGCATGAATCCGCCAAAGCCGCCGACTGGACTTATCCGAAATGGTGGAATGATGCTGTTACGGATAATATTATGCGGCAAACCGTACTTGAACGCAGTTTGTCAGCAGGTGCCCATACCATCAAATACTGGATGGTCGACCCCGGCGTTGTTTTGCAAAAAATAGTAGTAAAGAAAAGTGACGTTGATTTGCAAAGCTATTTGGGGCCGCCTCAAAGTAACATGAGGAAATAGACGGCACATCTGATCTGATATCGTTGCAACGGATGGTATAGGCGTTGTTTTTCTTTCTGAGTGGCAGGTTAAAGCCGCACCTGCGCAGTCAATACTATTTTTTGTGTTCCATGGGGATGATTGATATGCTTCCGTCTCTTTCGAGTACGGCATATTTCACCTGGTCCATTCGTTCCAGGCCGTGAATTAACCTGGCAGCTTCAAGTACATCTTCTTCATCCACCTTGGTTTTCTCCATTCGCTTGACTAACGGTTTCCCGTTGTCCACGATCACGAGTGGTGCTCCTTCGCTGGCCACCTGAAACCACTTTGATTTTCCTTTAACAAGCGCTAACAAATAATCTATTCCCACCAAGGTACTCACCATGACAAAACAGGCCAGCAGAGAATAATCTTCTCCAATCAATGCGTCGGTCGTGGTTTCACTGATGATCAGCAGCAGCACAAAATCAAAAGTTGTTATCTCAGCCAGGCTTCGCTTACCAAGGATTCTAAAGATCAGGTAGACAAATAAGTATACAGCCAGACCGCGTATGACAGGGTTCATATATCAGGGAAAGATAAAGTGGCTGATCTCAAACCGGCTTTCGTTCACTTCGATAGTGCTTTGAATATTTCCTGGTTTTCGCGGAATCAGGTAGAAGGTAATGTTCATCCGGTCTTTACCGCTGAATTGATATTGCACCTTGCCGCTTTCGAACCTGTTGCTGTTGGGCTCGGGAAGTATGGATTCAACCTGGAATCTTTCCAGGTACTCGTTGGGAAACGACACGCGAAGCAGGCCCTCCTGGCCATGAGCTTTTATTGTAAGCGGCATTCTCGCTTCGAAGCGGTAAAACCGCTCGTGTTCAATTTCAATATCGTCACCGGTTTGTTTTTCGCTGCTCACGATTCCATCACCGAAAAGGCCGATGGCTGCTGCAAGGATGAGGAGAAATATGAAGAACAGCCCCGCAGCCTGTACTTTCCACCCATTTTCCTGCATCGCGATATGCTCATCAATCTGGAGATCTGTCGAGACGCGTTCTACTGACTTTTTGCTTTTAGCCATGATAACCCCGTTTAGGAGATGAATGTTGTGATATAAATAATTATACCAGTAATGACCGCCTGAACGGCAGCCTTCTAAGGGAAGGAAACTTAATTTAAGGGGGCGGGGCGTGTAGAATTTACGCCCCCACGTTCGGTAATCAATTTTGCAAGGCCAGTTTCCATCGAGGGAGCGCCAGGAGTGTCGGTCTTGCATGACGGTATACTTTTACCAAGATGAACGTCGTGCTAAAGCCACTGCACAAACAGGTTGGCAGGTATGTGCGGCTTGCTGTTGTTATAACCGACTTACCAGGTTGGATACCCTTCGTTCTTCGGGTTGTCGGAGATCATTTCGTCAACCAGCTCGGGTGGAAGTTTGAGCCTTATCGCTGCCTTTTTGCAGAGCTCAAGTTCCTTTTCATTAATCTGTCGGTCGATGGTCATGATCGCGACAAGATCGCGGATCTGCTGGACCTTGTCTTCGTATTTTTTAGGCGGTACAAAGTCAACTTTCTCAAAGCCGTTCTTGATATTTTTAATCTCTTCTTCTTCCATGCCGAGGTGACGTGCAATTCTCATGAGCAGGCCCCACTCTTCCTCATCGAGATGACCATCAGCCATCGCGATCGTAACCAGGTTCTTAACGTGACTGCGGCGGATTCCTTCTTTATCCGTAATAAAGATTCTGATCAGATCCATCGGTTCCATTGGTACAGGTGTTTGAAACAAAAATAAGCATTTTGCCGCTTATGCTCCACCAACGAATGCGGAAGGTGCAGGGGAAAGCTTGTTTGCCGCAGTTCCGCGTGGAATTGAACAACGTTGAAGGCAGCGCAGGCGATCTGTCCGCTGAAATGAAAGAGAGAAAAATTCTGGTCATGCCATCAAAACGAGAGCAATACAAACACAATTATTACATTTGAGGTCAGCTCCTGCAAGGAATACCGGGTCATGAAAAAACTGGCTTACATTTTTGTTTTTCTGTGCCTTTCCGGCTTTCACCTGTATGGTCAGATGGAAACAACCGATTTATTGAAAGCGCTGGATGAAGCCATTGCCCGACGGCACATCTATGAAACGCACAAGAAAGCGAGGATCGACAGTCTGAAAAGCCGCCTGCCGGGAACAACTATGGCGGAGGAATTCGCCCTGACGTCACAGATTTTTGATGAGTATAAATCCTTCATATACGATTCAGCATTTCGCTATGTACTGCGACTTCAATCCCTGGCGCTCCGCCTAAAAAATCCCGTCCATGTCTATAATTCGAAGATCAATCTTGGCTTCATACTCGTTTCTGCGGGACTTTTTAACGAAACCCTTGACACCCTTCAGGCGTTGCGTAGTCCGCAGCTTCCAGACTCCCTGAAACCCGATTTCTTTTTCCTGATTGGAAGAACGTGCTTTGATCTCGGCGAATTCAACAAGGATGAATTCTACAGCGTCCGGTACAAGACCCGCGGTAACCGCTACCTCGATTCCTGTCTTCAATACCTTTCCGCCGCCGACCGCCGCTTTTTAGTGGTTCAGGGTTTGAAGGCGCTGCATACCGACGACTTCGAGACCTCTGCGAAAGCGTACGAAACGCTGTTGTCGGATCCTGCGCTGTCAGACCGCGAAGTTGCTGTCGCTGCCAGTACACTTAGTTTTATCTATTTAAGCTCCGGCCGGAGGGGAGCGTCGAAGCAGATGCTGGTCAGGGCAGCCATTGCCGATATCCGGTCGTCTACCAAGGAGACCGTTGCGCTTCGCAACCTGGCGGAGATACTGTTTTATGAAGGCAACGTCCAAAAGGCCTACGAATACATCAAGATCGCCATGGAAGATGCCAATTTTTACGGTGCGAATCACCGCAAGATCCAGCTGGCCGCTATCTATCCCGTCATCGAAGGAAGACAGCTGGCGATGGTGGAGTCGCGGAAAAATCTCATTACCGTGTACGCAGTAGCAATCACGTTGTTTTCACTGTTACTCGTGGCGTTTGGAGTCATTATTTATCAGCAGAACAAAAAGCTCCAGCTGGCAAAAAAAGTCATTTCCGATTCTAATGAGAAACTCACCGAAACGAATCACCAGTTAAGGGATTCCAACAAGATCAAGGAGGAGTATGTCACGTATTATTTCAACACGACAGCCGAATACATCGCTCGTCTTGAAAATCTGAAAAAAACGATGGAAATGAAGCTGCTGACAAAGAAAATGGACGAATTGCGGTTCACGGTCGACAGCATTAATATCAAACGCGAACGCGAAGAGCTTTACCACAACTTTGACCGCTTCTTCCTGAAGCTGTTCCCCGATTTTGTTCGTGTATTCCAGTCATTATTTAACGAGGAAGACCGCATCCACCTGAAAGAAGGGCAGCTGTTGAACACGGAGTTGCGGATCTTCGCCCTCATGCGCATGGGCATCCACGATCCGGAAAAAATTGCGCGGATCCTGGATTACTCGCTGGCAACCATTTATACCTACAAGACCCGCATCCGTCATAAGTCCATCGTCCCGAACGACGAATTTGACAGGCGTATCATGGCAATTCCGACGATCTGAGACCTGTAAATGACGGAAATCGTTTCGAGTTTGCTTTGATTTTTTTGCCGCTGTCATACCATCAAGTAATTGATTGTCAACAGTATAATGCTTGTATTGGCCAACATTTTTTTTGATTTTTTGAGGATTAGTTGATGGCCCTTTTGCGCTGCTCGTACTTTGCCTTGTCCGCAAACGATTGTAAGCGGCAGACCGCAACTGCAACGGTTTGAATACAATCACAAGCACCCTAACCAAAAACACATGGTAAACAATTACATTACTAAAGCAACCTGGCAGCGATCGACCACCGGAACGGCTAATGGATATTGCCGCCGGAGCGCGGGAAAGCTGTCTTTGCGAAACCTGCTCATGCTCCTGGCAATGCTGCTGTATGCAGGGGCGTATGCCCAGGAGCAGAAAACTGTTAGCGGAACCGTGAGGGATGAAAATGGCGACGGGCTTCCCGGTGTCAGTATCGTGCTGAAAGGATCGGCCGGCGTGGGAACCACCACCGAATCCAACGGCGTATACACCCTTACCCTTCCCGCGAGTGAAAGCAGTCCCGTACTCGTTTTCTCGTTTATCGGCTATCAGTCACAGGAAGTCTCCGTCGGCAATCAGTCGCAGATCGACGTTCAGTTCGAACCCGACCTTACAACGCTTGGAGAGGTGGTGGTTGTGGGCTACGGCACGCAAAATCGAAAGGATGTTACCGGCGCCATTGCCTCGCTTTCGCAGGAAAATATGAATCAGGGGGCCATTGCGAACCCGCTGCAACAAATTGCGGGCAGGGCTCCCGGCGTTTCCGTTACGCAAATCAGCAGCGAACCCGGTGCGACACCCAGCGTACGCATCCGCGGAATCACATCCCTGCGCGGCGGCAATGATCCGCTCGTTGTCGTGGATGGTATACAGGG
>DASPJC010000028.1:0-2984 GCA_035628815.1 Ohtaekwangia sp.
ATCCCGAGGCGAAGGGATCGGGCTCCGTGGTACCGTTGGCATTCCCGCTCATCGCCGGCGCCGGTACCCTTACGACGATCCTTTCACTGCGGGCGGTTTACCAGGAAATCAATGTCCTGATCGGCATACTTTTAAATACCGTTTTTGTATACCTCGTGCTGCGTTCGTCTCCCTGGCTGGAACGAAAGATTGGTGCGTCCGGATTTGCCGTATTACGACGCGTATTCGGCGTAATCCTGCTGGCCATCGCGGTTAAAATTTTTAAGACCTACGCCTTATGATAAAGATTTATACCGATGGCGCTGCGCAGGGTAATCCCGGTCCCGGGGGCTATGGCGTAATCCTGAAATTCAGGGATGCCGTCAAGGAGTTGTCCGAGGGCTTTCGGCTGACAACAAATAACCGCATGGAACTGCTGGCCGTCATCAAGGGACTTGAGGCCATTAAAAAAGAGGGAATACCCGTAACGATCTATTCCGATTCTGAATATGTCGTGAATGCGGTGGAGAAGGGTTGGCTGTGGACGTGGCAAAAGAAAAACTTCAAGGACAAGGCGAATGTCGACCTGTGGCAGCGGTACATTCCGTTACACCACAAATTCAAACCGAAATTTACCTGGGTAAAAGGCCATGCCGGGCACCCGGAAAATGAACGCTGCGATGAACTGGCTGTCGCCGCTGCCCTCGGTGGACGATTGCTCATTGATGCGGCGTATGAACTGACCAAAAGATCTTAACTGATCTGCCGTTCTTCCAGGACAATACCTTCCTTTTTTAGCACTTCCATCACGGGGCCGTAAATGGCGCTGTGCGTCGGGATGGCAACACCCCGCACCGGGATTTTACCCTGTAACAAAAGTTTTGCAGCGATTCCTAACGGTAGGCCTACTGTTTTTGCCATGGCCGTCTGAATCGCATCGTCACCCTTCACAACAAGCGAAGCCTGGATCTCCTTCTTCTTTCCGTCGTGCTCATACAGAAAACGATGCCACATGACGATCATGTCGCGGTCTCCTGCGTTAAGTTTCCAGCGCTTGTTGAGGATGTGTTCGAGAATCTGCGCCGGTGTTCCCTTCGTCAGGCCAACCGGCTCAGCACTGAACAAACCCGCCCAGCCCAACCGTTGCATCTCCCCTTCGCCAACGGCCATACCTTCCTGCCGCGCAAGTTTTTCACCCGCCGCAACGTTTTCCGGTCCGCTCAGAAAGGCGTTGATGAAATCCGCGTGCGTCATCGCGGCGACATCTTCCATCAGGTAGCTGTCGTCACAACATCCGAGTTGTACCAGCACATTCCAGGCCGCACAAAACCCTTTATTGCGTAATGTGCCACGAAGCATGGTGCGAATACCTTTTAATGCGTACGTATCGATGTAGCTCAGTGAGTCGCGGTTTGCATACCCTTCATATTCACCATATCCGGGTACCCGTACGGGCGTCGTACGGAGGAACAATTGCTGATAGGGTACGTACTTGTACTTTCCGTTCTCCATGTATTTTGCCGTACCCTGTCCGGCCATCACCACGTTCCTGGGATTCCAGGTGAACTTGTAGCGCCACGGATTGTCCGGGTCCGTTTCCGGCGCGATCAGCCCGCCGGTAAAGGACTCGAAGGAATAAACATGACCGCCGTCGCGGCGTATCGTATCGATCACCTGCATGGCGCTCATGTGGTCGATGCCCGGATCCAGTCCGCATTCATTCAGGAACAGTAAACCATTTGCGCCTGCTTCTATATCAAGCCCCCGCATTTCGGGTGAAACATAGCTGGCGGTGAGCAGATGTTTTTTCAAACGAAGACAGTATCGGGCAACAACAGGATGAAAATGTGGCGGCAATAACGAAACCACAACATCAGCTTCGGAAATCGCATCGAGCGCGCCGGCCTCCTGCTGAATGTCAAACAGAATTGCACTTCCGCCACTTTCCGGAGGAACCTTTTCCAATGCAGCCTGTCGTGATGCGTCGCCAACAACCACTTCGCACGACAAACTTTTCGCTTCACGGAGCAGATAAGCAATCAGTGCTGATGAAGAACGGCCAGCGCCCAATACCAATATTCGCTTCATACTGCAAACTAAAAGCTTAAACTTAAATCCGCGCAATAAGCCACTCATTTTGTTTGATCCTGCGTCCTTTTCCCTAATTTCACTGGCCCGCAGATGGTTCAGCTTATGAAGGATTTCACCCTGCTACGTACACTGGAAGCGCTCGATACCGAATCGAAGTACCTCGTTCATAAGGCAAAAGAAGCTACGCATCATGCCTACGCGCCCTACTCCAGATTCCATGTCGGTGCCGCGGTACTACTGGAAGACGGCACTGTTGTGACAGGCGCCAATCAGGAGAACGCGGCTTATCCTTCAGGCATGTGTGCAGAGCGGGTTGCTCTTTTTTCCGCAGTGGCGCAACATCCGGATATGGTCATTCTTAAAATCGCTGTGGTTGCAAAAAAGAAAAACGCAAAAGAACTTACACCCTGTACTTCGTGTGGTCCCTGCCGCCAGGTAATGCTCGAGATAGAGACCCGACAACACAGAAAGATGGCAGTGATTATGCACACCGACGAACATCAATGGGTCGAAGCCGCCTCAGCAGCAGCCCTGTTACCCTTTGCCTTCACAAAATCAAACCTGAAAAAATAGCAATCTATCCTACCGTTACTGGATGGGTTTTCGCCGTTTATTTTTCGCGCCCCTGACATCATCCCCCAGCAGCATGCCCCAGGGTTTAAGGCTGTCTACGTGATCAAAGATTACCTTCAGCACAGCAATCGCCGGGATCGCCAGGAACATACCGCCGATGCCACACAGCGCACCACCGACGACCACGCCCACGATGGTTACAAGCGCGTTGATCCGGACCTTGTTTCCCACAATCATCGGCATCAGGAAGTTGTTGTCAATGAACTGCACCGCGGCCAATATCACGGCAACCCATACGACATCGGACAAGTTCTGGGAAGAGACCATGGTAATAAGCATGC
>DASPJC010000029.1:0-7945 GCA_035628815.1 Ohtaekwangia sp.
TGTGTCCCATCTCGCCGGCGATACCAAGATGCCCGTTCAGGATCTCGCCGTTGCAATAAATTCCACTACCCAGGCCGGCGCCCAAAGTGATTACGATGAAATTGTTCATATCGCGGGCGCCCCCAAAAACCTTTTCACCTATAGCGGCAGCGTTGGCATCGTTCGTCAGTGCTGTCGGGACGCCGGTAAGTTCATGCATGTTCTTTGCAAAAGGTATGATGCCCTTCCAGGGAAGGTTCACCGGGTTTTCAATTGTTCCCTTGTAAGCATTCCCATTGGGCGCCGCAACACCGATCGCTTTCACCGCCAGGTCGTTCGACTTCCCGAGTTTCCTAACCGTATCGGCACAGGCACGAATAAAATCATCCGGGGTGGAGAACTCCTTTGTCACCAGTATTTCCTTTTGATAGATTTTACCGTTGCTGTCACCGAGACCGATCTCCGTGTCTATTCCTCCGATATCAATGCCTGCGGTGACTGGTTTCATGTCATAAGCTTCTTAATTCCCGACACCGGCCGGATGCCCTGTGGTGTTTTATGCATCGAAATACTTATGCCAAGTCAGGCATCGGGGCATTCTGCATGGCTTGGGTCTGACAAGAGCAATATTGTTTAAAAGATTGGCTGGCGACCAGCAGTCTGAGGCCATGCGCCATTTTGATATGATGTCCTGCGGTTGCCTTAGACCAGGGCATTGGCCAGCATTGGGTCTTAGGCATTATGCACTGATCGGGAGCAAAGGTTTTCTTTACTTTAAAAGCTGCGTTAAGTGACCAGAAGCCTGAAGCCACCGGCTATTGAATGAGGCGTTGGCCGTTAGATCAACAAGCCGTTGCATCGGTAAGATCTCGAAAGACGCCACCTTCTTTCAATTGCATCAGCAACAAACCAAACCAAACCTTAAACCTTAAAACTTGAACCTTAAACCTTGAACTTTAAACCTTGAATTTTTCCTACTCCACATTTTCTGCTACATCTTCTTTCGAAAGCTTAATGATGCAGATGCGGGGAAAGCGGCCGGAAAGATACGTAGTACCGCAAACAGCAACGCCTCCGTCGGTTGTAGAAATAACGTTTCCTATTTCGAACGGGTTCGCGAAACCGAGATAGCGTGCCGAGAGAAATTCACCCGTGGCTTCGTCATAGAAGAATAATCCGATCTGTCCCGATTTTGTGTCGCTGGCGTAGATAATAACATTTTTATTGTCGATGGTAGCGCGGAGGATCTTCACTTTTGCGTTTGGTACCAGTTCCGGAAGCGCGTGGTCGTTCAGGCCGGTGCTGGAAGAAGGACCGGACATGGCCAGCGCTGTTCGCGGAAGGAGAAAGTTGTCGCCAAAATTAAATCGCGCGGTAGCGAAGTTGCTTCCGTTCAGATGCGCGACGGCGCTGAAGCCGCCGTCGTCATGCTGGCCGGCCACGACACCCAACGGCGCGTCGGCACTCATATCCGTGAACACCAGCGAGAAGGTATAGTCGAAAAAGCCATTAAAGTAATAGAGGTTTGCCGAGATTTTTCCGATGTCGAAAGGAAAGTGCTTGCCGTTGTGCAGGTAGTGGTTGATGATGGGTTCTTCCACATCTTCTCCCACACCGATGGTATAACCCTTCGATGCCGATGATCCATCGAGACCTACCCGCGAGATGACCGACTCTTTGGACTCATTATTATAGCTCAACAGGTAGAAAAAATTGTCCGAATACATTGTTGCAGCCGGATAGGTGAGACCCCCGGCGTTGGTGGTGGAAAGCGCGTCGAGGTTCTCATCAACGGATGCCAGCAACGCGGTCGTGTTGGTGGACATACAAAAGAAATAAAACCTGTCGTTGATGAGCGTTAACCGTGCCACGGGATTGGTCAGCGTATCGCCAACCTCCATTTCGCGAACAAAATTTCCGGAGGCGTCCGCCTTTAACAAATGGATGCCGCTGTAGTTCGAGCTGGTGAGTTTACGGGCACTGAGTACCAGGTAACCGCCATCCGGGGTTTGCTGGACGTCGATGGGTACGTAGGTCGCATTGAATTTCCGGTTGTCGTAAATGCTGGTGAATTTTTCGGTTTGCGTATCACTGGCAGGATCTTCACTGCATTGTACCAGGAGCGCCATTATTAGTACGAGCAGGGCACGGTAGATAAACGGGTTCTGTAACATGATAGTCTTATTTACGGTCCAGCGATTTGAATCCGCTTGTTAAAAAGCGCATGGGAAAAAGGCATCCCACGGAGACGGCGACACTGTTCAGGTTCATGTCGTCCAGTACGTCGCCGGCACCCACGAGCATGTCGTTGTCATACCGGTTTTCAACGGACGCGATATTGCTTAACCCGTGCTTGTATTGTATGTCGAGGTTCAATCGGACGTTCCCAAGGTTATAGTAGACGCCGGCACCGCCGATCAGTCCCCAGTAATATTTCGCGAACAGGTCTTTTGCGCCGACAACAATCGGATCTCTTTCAAATTCATTGGTGCCACCGGAAGCGTAGTCGATTCCTGTTACCGTGATGGACTTGCTCGCGTCCAGACAGATCGCCTGAAACACGCCGACCTGGATATAGGGGCGGAGTTTATTGCCAATGACTTCGTATTTCAGGATCAGGGGTAACAGAAGGTGATTTACCTTTTGCTCGCTCGCATAAGTGGTCTGGAGCATCTCTGATGCATCCTCGGAATTGTTCCAGGTATAATCGGTGGTATAGCGAAACCGTGAGTGCTGAAAAGTAGGCTGAAAGCTTGCGGTAAACCCCTTGAAATAGAAACTTACCTCGAAGGAGAACTGGCTTCCGGGATGCTTGAATTCATCATACTGCTTGCCCGTCTCCGCTGCATCGTAATTGATCGGGGAATAGATCGCGTACGCACTTTCGACGTCGATCTTCGACACATTTGCACCGCCCTTGAAGCCCAGCCACCACTGCTTCTGAAGAAACTGATCGTTTTCCTTGGTCTTCTTTTGTTTGTTAAAAGTGGTGGGTGTTCGTTTCTTTTTATCCTGGCCATACGCCTGCATTCCCAGGATCAAACAACACAGTAACACGAAGTAAAATCTTTTCATAAGCGGAGAGGTCTTTACTTGACAATGACCAGCTTTCTGGCTTCTTTGTAAAATCCGGTTTTTAATTCATAAATATAATGGCCTGGGGGCAGACCTGTTAACTCAACCTCTACTTTGTGTTCACCGGGTTTGTAAAAGGCATCAACCAGTGTTTTCATTCGTTTGCCCTGGTTGTCCATCAGTTCGATATTGACATGGTAAGCGCTGTTGATCCTGAAATGAATGGTGGTTAGATCTTTCGCCGGATTCGGGAAACAATCTTCGAGCGCGAAACGATCGCCGATAAAACCTTCGTTCCCGGTAATGACCTGTTGCGCCAGCGGCAGCGGATCGTTCATGGTAATGCCATCCGAGGTACCGCCATTAACAATGCCTTTTCCCGGGACACTGGGATCTGGAAAAATATCATTCAAACGCGCGTTATCCACCAGCATCCAGTCGCGCATAATACTGGCGTACACTTCGCGGTAGTCGTATTGCATGGAAACGTTGTTGCCGGGCGTGATATCGAAAGCTTCACCGTGCAACCCGGGGCGTACGCCTTTACCGAAGATGAACAGCGGCCCACCGGTGCCGTGGTCGGTGCCATAACTCCCGTTGGATTTTACGCGCCGGCCGAATTCGGAAGTCGTGACGGTGAGCACGAGGTCTTCCAACCCGCGTGCCTTCAGATCGTTTTGAAAGGCCTGCATGGCCGTCGAGATGTGATACATTAAGGCGGCGTGGTGCCCCATCGTTGGATCATAACTTTCAACCTGCTCGGCATGGGTGTCGAAGCCACCGATTTTCACCAGGAATACTTTTGTTTTGCATCCTCCGGCGATTAAACGCGATACCATCTTCAACTGGTAGGACAGGGGGTTCTGCAGGCTACCCGACGGTGCGTTGAAAGGGTAGAGGTGTGGATACGTCACCGATGTCTCAGTAGCGTTGCTGTATACCTGCGCGAGGCGTTCCGCGTAATCTTTGGATTTATCTTCCAGGTCGAGGATCCATTGCAGCTCCTTAAAATAGGGCGAGCCGCTGAGATATGCCGGCGGAATACCACGGGGATCCAGTAATTCATCTTCGCGGAAACCTTCCAGTTCCCCGACAAGCTCGGCAAAATCCGGTATGCTGTAGAGGGAGATGGATGCCGGGATATTTCCCTGCTGGTGGAAGATCAGCGAGACATCACCGCCCACTTCGATCGCGAGCGGGTCGAGCATCTTGTCCGGTCCGTCTTTGATGGGAAACTGCTGCGGATATTCGTACGGCGCGTACTCACCTTTCAGGTACCGGCCGATCCATCCGGATTGCATATAGTCTTCGGATGATCCGCCCATCAGCCAGATATCCCGGCCACGAAAATGCGAGCCATCGTTATTCTGATAGGAAACCCCCTGGACGATGGCGACACGGCCCTGGTCGTACAGGCTTTTCATCGCCTGCATATCCGGGTGAAGGCCGACCTTCGCATTGTCGGGTAAGGTATTGTCAAGTGGGATGTAACCGCGTGTATTGTTGGGTGTCGGGATAGCAATGTTGGGACGAAGGCTGTAGTATGTATCGTACGATTCGATCGGTACCAGGCAATTCAAACCGTCGTTACCGCCGTGCATCTGCAGGATCACCAGTACCCGGTCGTTCTGACTTGCCGCAGCCAGTTGCGTCAGGGCATTCTGACCCATGACACGCATCTGCAAACCGCCGATGGTGAACGGTATGCTCATCGCCAACGGAAGTTTCTTTAAAAAATCTCTTCGTGATTGATTCATAAAGTCTGTTAAGCAAGTTGATATTCGGGAGATTGCAGCAGGGCATTGAACAGGAATTCAAGCTGAACCCGCAGGTCACCCGCGCCCTCGTTCCAGCGTTGCGTCCAATAGGCTTCGGGATCGCCCGCGAGTTCCTGCAAAAAGCGCGCTTTGAAATAATTCAAACGTTCCGCGGTAAGCGCCGAGTTGTCATTCGGATCGGGATCAGGATCCGGCAGGGGATCAAAGCTGAGGTTGTCACTGACCGGCAGAAAATACCGTATCACTTCGAGGATCAGCTGCCGTGAGTTCGCAGCAACGCCGCCGAAGTTATTTTGTACGAATGTCAGCACATTTGTCTTGAACATACCGGTCTCCCCGAACGTGACAAACGTCCTGGCGAACTCATAGCGGTTAGCCAGTGAGTTGGGTGTGATCCAGAAACGGTGGTAGATGGGAAACTGGTGGTATGCATCATACCCGGCCACATCATACGGTTCATAGAAATCCATGCCCAGGCTTTGCATGCGCTGCAGGATCTCGTCGGTGGCGGTGTAAAATTCTGCCGGCTGCGTCGTCATGTCGGGCAACTTGTAATCGAACATCCTGAACGTTCCCAGGATGAGATCGAGGGGAGATTTGATGATGCCGCCGAAATTGTCGTCAGTCACCCCGTTACCGGCGTCGTAAAAATGATCGCTGCGCAGCAACTGGTCAATGACGGCGTGAAGCCTGTAGCCGCTGTTGCGAAACGTGTTTGCCATCTCCGCGATGACCGTGTTCTCGAGGGCCAGATTATCTTCAGGGGTATGCGCCGCGTAAACAAAAAAGCGATAGATCTTCCGGCAGATGTGCCGCGCGGTTTCTTCCTGGTCATAAATCAGGTTGATCATTTTCCGGATCTCGTCGAGTGCGCTTTCTTCCGTGGGATTGCCGTTGTTCAGCAGGAGCGGATCAGGTGTGATGGTCCGGCTGCCCGGGGTTATCTCGATAAATTTGGTGCTGAACGTTTTCGGTGGATCAATATCATTGTCGTGGGCCGATGCGTTCAGTGCGCTTCCTCTCACTTTTCCCCGATAAAGATTGGTGTCCGGATCAAGCGTCTGGAAGTCAATGTCATCCTGCCATCCCGACAGAATGCGCGCGGCCACCTGGATGTCAGCTTCTGTATAGTTATTGTATTCGCCTTCAATGGGAGTAGGGGGAACGTTGCCTTCAAGTCCGCGGCCGATTGTATAGAGTTCCAGCAACTCGCGGGCGTAGTTCTCATTGACACTCCCTTTTCGGTTCTGACTCCCGTCCAGCAACCGGAGCATCGCGTTATCCACGCTGACCTTAACGGTGAGTTCTTTGAAATTCACCAGCGGGTCCGGTGACAACGCATCGCGGGAAAATAAACGAAAAAGCTGATTCTGGAAATACAGGTACCGGCTTTCACTGATCTTGGATTGAATCGCGGTGAAATGCGTGTGGAGAAAAAGTACAATCTTTTCCCGGGCCGAGTACGCCGGCGCAATGGCGTCGTTGATGCCGCTGGTCATCATCTGACCAATAAACCATCCCTTGAAGTAGCGGAGCAGTTCCTCCGGCTCGCTGCTGGCTCCCGTTGTTCCTGACAGCACCCATTCCTGCCCGGTTAGCGGATCAACAGGCAGGACCGGATCCGGCAACGCGGTGTGCATAAGGTTGTCGACAGCGGCGTTAACGTTTAAACCGGCAAAGGTCTGGATCTGTTGTTTGGTCGCGCCACAGGTAGCCCGGCGCAAAAGATGAGCGGCCTGTTTGATTCCCCAGGGACCGCTGTATTGGGTTAGAGGCATAATAACGTTCGGTTCTAATCGGCTATTTATAATTCAATCGGAACAAAACTATTTAAAATACAGACGAACAGCATTAGGTTCCGATTATTGCCGGTATTTTCCTTTGATACCGAGTTACCATGTTAATGGACAGGCTCAAGCCTGGTGACAGAAATCATTTTCCGCCATCAACCTGAAACCCGGCAGGTGGTGGTAGTCAATACAGACGCCGCTCTCTCCGGAGTGCGGAGCCTGTCAGGGTTGCCATCCCGCCAACCAATCCCCCCAGCACCGACGCCACGAGCATGAGCAAAAGCTTGTGTTTCAGGGGAAAAATCAGGGCTACACGTTCAGCCAGGTCTCCGGCAGCGTTGCTTTCAATGATTAATGCAGCAAAGAACCACAGCAGGGCAATGGCCAGAAACCCGGCCCAGAAATTCGATTTCGATTTCAGCAGAAAGCCCATAGTAAAGCCGGCGATGGCAATGGAATACCACGGAAGAAACAGTTCCAGAAAATAAGCGAGAATGATGATGGCGACAAACTGTATAATGAATTTCATGGCTGAGCCGGGATAAGTTGAACGTTGTTAAGCCGGGAGCCCAGGGCTGGATCGCGAAGGAAGAGCAGCGGGTAGTATTTGCCGGCGGTCCATTTTTCCAACATGTCGGCATAGTGCCTGCTCCCCGGGTTTCCGGACTGTCCACCCGGATAAACAGCCCATGCTTTTACGCCATCCTTTTCAAGACTCGTGACCATGCGCCAGGAGGGGCCGTGGTTTTGCGTCAATGCGTTCACGATGTCGTGATTGCCACCGGCGGTGACATGTATGTTCAGCGGCTCCACGCGGAGGAGGTGCCTGATGTACGTATCCTTGTAGTCGGCCCATTTCGCGGTATCCCGCGCAGCACCGTTTTCCCCGGGTTCGTTTTTCCATTTTTCAATCGCGTTTACCCCGAGCGTAAAAGCCTTCCGGATGATATCGCCGGCCAGTTCCTTCTCCGTTGATGTCTTGTTGTCAAAAAAACGAAGGTCTGGTTTTTCCTTAATAAGCCTGATGGTCGTGAAGGTAGTGGGCCTGGATAAAACCGTATCTTCCCTCTCCATTTCATCCCAGATCATCGGCATAAGATGGTCCCACCACGACTCGTAGAAGGAGGCGGCTTCGGAATCGCTGTCGTTGATATAATCCCAGGCTTTGAGCACTTCAAATGCGCGCCTTTCTTCGGAGGTAAAGGTCGACGAGTCGAGGTGTGTGAGGAATGCCGGCAAACTTTCCGCTGCCTTGAGATTATAGTTGTCGCATTGCAGTTTCATCATATCGGCGACCGTGATCTTCTGCGATCCGGCCAACAC
>DASPJC010000030.1:0-15958 GCA_035628815.1 Ohtaekwangia sp.
GCGATCGTGCTGAACAACCTGATCTCGAATGCCATCAAGTACCGCGACGGAAACAAGGCGAACCCGTTCATCAAAATCGAAGTCCACGTGGAGCCGGCCACCATGACGCTTTATTTCAGTGACAACGGCATTGGCATTTCGGAAGAGTGGCAGGAGAAGATATTCGACATGTTTTTCCGCGCAACAGAGCGCAGTGAAGGGGCCGGACTCGGGCTCTACATCGTGCGCGAAACCGTGGCCAAACTGGGCGGTAAAATCCAGGTGCAGTCAACGCTCGACGAGGGCACGACCTTTATCATCACAGCGCCCAACCGCGGTCCCGAGCTTCAGCTCAGTCAAAGTTAAACTGTGATAGCATCCGGTTGACCTCATTCTTATAGTTCCTGCCAATGGGAATGTGGTGCTTACCCAGTTCGATATCGGTGGCGGTATACGCATCTACCTTATTGACATTTATTATAAACGAGCGATGGACCCGCAGGAACTGGTCCTTGGGCAGGCTTTCTTCCAGGTAGCTTATTTTCTGCTGCGTGATAATGTCTTTTTCCGCCGTTTTGACTTTTACATAATCTTTGATGCTTTCGATATAGAGGATGTCGGCCATACGGGTCTTTATCATTTTTTTGTCGACTTTGAAATACACAAAGCTGTCGCCGGCTGGTTCGGGTTTGGATAGGTGTACCGTTGCGGATGCCGCTGGCCGGTGCAGCACCTTTGCAACCGCTTTCAAAAAACGCTCGAACGGAATAGGTTTCAACAGGTAATCAATGACTTCGAGTTCAAACCCGTCCACAGCGTAATCGCGGTAAGCTGTCGTGAGGATTACTTTGGGCGGAATTTGTAAGGTTTTCAAAAAATCGATACCGGTAAGCTTGGGCATCTGGATGTCCAGGAAAATAAGATCGACCGTATTGTTCTGCAGGAAGGTAAAAGCCGATACGGCGTTCCGAAAGGTTCCGGCAATCTCCAGCTGTTCTACCTTGTCGACATACGATTCCAGTATCTCGATGGCCAAAGGTTCGTCGTCGACGAGTATGCATTTCATATCTTGAAGAATTGATAACGTTAACCTGCGAACTGCAGGCTGATATTTTAAATGATTGAAAGAGATAGGCCTTTTAAAGTTTGAATGCTAAATGCTATGGCCCTTGGCTTAGTCTTTAAACAATCAAAAGGACTCTATCCATTAACCTTTCTCCCAATGCCCAGTGCCTAATTCCCAATCCCCAATCCCTCAAGCCCTAAGTCCTAAGCCCCAAGCGCCAAGTTAATTTATCGTCAGTATGACCAGGAAGGTTTCTTCCCCGCTCATAATTTTTAGCTCGTGCCTTCCCGGGTACAGCAGATCCAGCCGCCGTTTTACGTTCTGGATACCAATGCCTTCCTTGCGCGTGTGACCGTTGTCGGATGCTTTGTTGTTTTCAACCTTAATGATCAGCACATGGGGCTGCGCATCGATTGTGAGCTTAACCCATGATTGCTGGAGCTCTTCACTCGCACCGTGCTTGAAACAGTTCTCGACGAAAGGAAGGAGGATCAGTGGTGCTATTTTCCGTTCCTGGACCTCGCCGGTAACCCTGATCTCCACGTCGAGCTTGTCGCCATACCGCATCTTTTCAATGTCGATATAGTTGCGGATAAACTTGATTTCTTTTGACAGCGGCACCTCGTCGCTCGTGCATTCGTAGAGCATGTAGTTAATAAGCTCTGAAAGCTTTAAAACAGTTTCGGGGGCGCGATCCGATTTCTTCAGTGTTAAGGCGTACAGATTATTAAGGGTATTGAACAGGAAGTGCGGATGGATCTGCGTTTTCAGGAATTTCAACTCTGCCTGTAGTTTTTCCTTCGTCAGCACCTGTTGCGCCTGCTGGTTTGCATACCAGTATTTCAGGAGTTTGATGGCAACGGCGAAGAAGGCTACGGGATAGGTGACGACAAACATCTTGATAATCTTGGGAAAATACAGAAACGGGTCCCTCAGTGCCTCCGGATGGTACAGGGGATATAAAATGTTATACGCCATATAACGCTGGGCCAGGCCGACGACAAAAGAAGCGACCAGGAACCAGGTGAAAAAACTCCAGTACTTACCGGTCAGGAGATATCGCGGAAGAAGGAAATACAGCGTAAAGTAGGTGAACGCCATCCGTCCCGGGAGGTAGGTAGTCTCCTCGAGAAAGGTTTGCTCATAGTTGTCCGCAAAACTGCCATACAACGTACCATAAAAGACCACGTGCGCCACCCAGAACAGCACATGCTGAAGGATTCGGTTCCTGAATAGCCAATGGAATTTTCGTTTCAACTTTACCGGTTTTACCCCACTTCCAGGTCGGTCGCAGACATGATGACGGTGTTGCAAAAATAGACTAATCCTGCTAAAGGTCCCACCACCGCTGTCAACGACGGTCTGTTCCCGCCCAATGTTATTTTGCTTCAACCAAAACGTTTTGTGCCTGTCGAAAAAGAACGGTGAAGGTGTTGCTTCGGCTTGTCTGTTGAATGGAGGTGACCACCCTTCCGCGGGCGCCGGGCGGGTGTTCCATGCCAAGGTGGAATCTCCGGGCGGTCCTGCTTTCTTTTGCGTGTTCCGTGGAGCGTGGAAGCTACTAACGTCCAGTAAAAGCGCAAATAAGCGCTTCATGGTGACGCGTGTTGGTTAAATGGCGATAAAAGCATTAATTCCGAGCAGTTTCGGAAAAGTTTACTCTTGTTCATTGTATAAGAATCAAAAACCACAGATTGAATCATGAGCCTGCGAAAGGAAAAGGCCGCGCGTCTTAAGGTGCAAGTGCTCGATCACACCGTGAAGCTGATCGGGAAGAAGTCATTCGATGATCTGTACGTTGACGACATATGCAGTAAGGTCAAAATTTCAAAGGTCACGCTGTTTAAATATTTCCCGCAGAAAGAAGACATCCTGCTCTACTACTTCCGTGTATGGTGTCTCAGTCGCTCGGTCGACCAGGTGAATAAACCCCGGGAGGGTTTGCAGGGGATCTATTACCTGTTCGACAAGATCAGCGAGGATTGTGAAGAACATCCGGGTTTGATGTTGAGCCTGATCGGCTACCTGTCGGATCTTCGCCGGCCGCCGAAACCGTTTGCGCTGAAGCCCGAAGAGAAGCGGCTTCTTTTTCCGGACCAGGAGAACGTGGCCTCAATAGAAATCATGTCGTTGGAGCAAATGATCGAGAAATTCATTCTGGAAGGGATTTTTAAAAAGGAGATTACCAAAACCATCTCGACACGGGATATGACCAACCTGATCACGTCGGTATTTTTTGGAGGGATCGTCACCGCGCACATCAACCAGCTCAGCCCCCTGAAAATCATCTTTCGCAAGAACGTCGATCTCCTGCTAAAAGGCCTGCAATAATACCTCACCCATAACCTTGAACCTGTAACCTTCAACATCGAACCTGTAGCGTAACGCCTAACTTTTAACCCTTAACTTCTTTGTCCTTGACGTTTGCCGGTCTTTCTTCCGGTCATACCACCGGTGGTGGTACTTGGGTTTGACCACGGTCGTGGAATAACGGGTTGATTTTCCGCAGGATGGCAGAATAACGACGATCAACAGGAACAGCAACAGCTTTCTCATCAGGTTCAAACGCCAAAAATAGCGTTTTTCCAAACCCTCCATAAAGATGTGGCCCATAAAAACGTTTGACAGTTTGAAACCTTTAAACGGCATTTTAAGTAAATTAGCGAGTTGTTTTACGTGAACCCCAATCAAACATGAAAAAAATATACCTCGCTTTCGTACTACTCGGTACGTTTACCATGCTTAACGCCCAGGATGAAGGAAACATTGTCAAGAAAGAGCGGCTCTCGCGTGATCGGGGCGTTTTTATTGGGGGAGGTCCTTCGTTTACGCTCGGTAAGAATATCGGTGACTATAGTAAGGGGATTAATTTCGAGATTGGATACTTAAAACGCCTGAACAGGGTGCTGTCTATCGGACCGTCGGTTTCGTATATAAAGTTTGACTACGATCCCAAAGAGACGGGCATCAATGCGCTTTTCATCGGTGGTCCTTATTCCGACGGATATGAGTATCACGAGGGATTGTATTTTGATCTTAAGGGTGGTGATCTGAGTTTTATTTCCGCTGCCTTCAACCTGAAAGTCAACTTTATTCCGGTAACGGATAATTCCAAGATATCAGTGTATGGATTTGTGCGTCCGTTTATCAGTTATGCTTCCCGGACAAAAGTTACCGGGGTTGCAACCTATCTCCAGAATTACGGGAATATTGAGAGCGAGCAGGACTGGTTTATCGTGGACCAGTTTGAATGGACAGCCGACGATGATTATGTATCCGATCAATATGGGTTGAACGTTACCGATGAGATGAAGGAAGAGAATAAGATCACCGGCGGTATTTTTATTGGCCCTGGTGTCGAGTTCATGCCGGCAAAGGGCGTTTCGGTTTTTGTACAGGCTTCCATCGGATATACATTCCCGGTGTCGTACATCAGTACGAAATCTTTTGAAAACAGTGAAAACTATGGTAACGATCTCGATGTCTTCCTGCAGGATGGTGTTGAAGAGTACCCCATGACAAGCAAGGGGTTTCCCTCGGTTAACCTCCAGGCTGGTGTAACGTTTAATTTTTGAACAATCTAGAAATCAGTGGATATGTGTAGAAAGTTCTTGCTCGCCTTATCACTCGTGTTGCTCGCTGGGGATATGTTCGCCCAGTTCAAACTCTATGAAAAAGGACACGACAGCTACACGGCGGGAAAATATGACGAGTCTGTCAAGGCGTTCTCCGAATACCTCACAAAAAACACCCGCGACAAGTCGATGGATGTTGAGGTCTATTACGTTCGTGGCCTGGCCTATTTTAAAAAGGGAGACTTTCGCAACGCAGTAGGTGATTTTGAGGAATCGCTTTTGCAAAATCATTTGAACGCCGGAAACATCCACTGGTTCAAGGCGAAATCACATGTGCAGTTGGCCGAGTTCGACGATGCCATACAGGATTACACGAACGCCATCCGTATCCTGGGAACCAACAACGATGTCCGGACAAAACTCCTCCTGGAAAGGGGGCAAACCTATAAGCGTTCAGGCAAAATGGATCTGGCGCAGGAAGATTTCAGGGCGGGCCTGGAACTAAGCCCCGGCAACCGCGACCTGGAAGCTGAACTGAAAGGTCAGCCGCTGGCTTTGCATAACACACCGAACACCGAGACCAACAAAAAAGCAACTTCTCACCAGAATAATCAGCCGGTCACCAAAACGAAGCAGGAGCACAAGGCTGAACAGCCGAAGGAAACGGTTGTTGCCAAGACGGATGTGAACGAAAGCGTATCGAAGCCTGTCGTTACCGGCGGAAAGGAAGTGGTGCAGGCAAATACTAAAAAGCAAACCGGCAAAAACCCCTTTGCAAAAGCGTCATCCCGTGAAAAGCAGGATAATACTCCGGCGCCAAAATCAAATGCGGACGACGCGAACCTGGAAGCTGTGCGAAAGGCTAATCTGCCCACTACCAACGTACCGGATACCCGCACATCGAACACTACTTCGCTGGCCGATGCCTATAAAGACGAAAAGCGCTATGCACTCATCATCGGTAACTCGACCTATCCAAAGAGCATTGGCTTGTTGAAGAACCCGGTGAACGATGCGTCGGATCTCGCCAGGGAACTTGAAGCCTCCAATTTTGAAGTCCAGCTTTTGCTGAACGCCACCTACGGGCAAATGCGCGCGGCCATGCTGAAGTTCAAGGAGAAGATCGACGCCGGTGTAAAAGACAAAACTGTGTCGCTTTTCTATTTCGCCGGCCATGGGTTGCAATTTGAGGATGAGAACTACCTCGTTCCCGTTGATGCCATGATCGAATACCAGGATGACATCAGCCGCTACTGCTTCGGCGTTCAGAAAATGGTACTGGCCAACATGGAGCGGTCTAACTCACGCATGAATATTGTGATCCTCGACGCCTGCCGCAACAACCCTTTCCCGGCATTGACACGCTCTATCGGGGGCGAACAGGGACTGGGAGAAATGAGACGCGCCCGCGGGTCTTTTATCGCTTATGCCACCGCGCCAGGGTCTGTTGCCTCCGACGGCACGGGAAGAAACGGGCTGTACACCCAGGAACTGCTCCGTGCGATGCGCAAGCCGGGACTTACCATCGAGCAGGTTTTTAAAGAAGTACGTGCCAACGTGCTGAGACTGTCCAACGACAAACAGAATACCTGGGACAGCTCCAATATCGTTGGTGAATTCTATTTCAAGTTCTGATCGCCTGAGGCCTGGAACGGAATAACGGGCGTATTGCCTGTCGTCAGACGTGGCCGTACCTCCGCTGGCATCAAAATTAGGGATACCATAGTTAAACGTAAAACTTATGGAAACCTACGAAACGCTGTCTGAAGCCATGAATGCTTTAAAAGCAGCTGGCTATAATGAAGATTTTAATCTGCATCCCGAATGGATCGAGTCGTCTTCCTCGAAATTAAGGCTCAACCCCGAAGAATTTCATATCGATAGCGTACACCGTTTTGAAGGAATGACCAATCCTTCCGACAGCGCGGTTTTGTATGCCATCTCCTCTACACAAGGGGCGAAGGGGCTGTTGGTGGACGCATACGGTGCTTACGCCGACTCGATCAGCCCGGTAATGATAGAGAAGCTCCGGATCGACAGCAACACCGGTACAGGGGCCGAAGAGCGCTCTGCCGAAAAAGTGAAAAGGTCGGAACTGAAGAAATAGCACGACATCTAATACATGCGAGCGCGGCGCAAGACACAAATGTATCTTGGGGAGGCCTGATCATCGCCGGGTATAACACTCCCACGAAGATTAAACTTCCCAATAAATCTTCCCGCAAATTTTGGAGAATTTGAAGCCCGGACTATCTTTGCACTCCGTTTTGAATGATTCTTCAATCATTAATCATTTAAGAGGGTCCGGTAGTTCAGCTGGTTAGAATGCCTGCCTGTCACGCAGGAGGTCGCGGGTTCGAGTCCCGTCCGGACCGCAAAAAGCCTTATAAGTAAAACTTGTAAGGCTTTTTTTATGCCTGAAATCCCCTGTTCCATGTTAATACCAGTATTTAGTTAGCCTTTTGGCACCACTTGTTTGCTGATAGTCAAATATAATGCAACCGCCAAGGGGAAACGAAACGCGTCGCCGGCGAGGTAACAACTTTGAGGTAAAAACTTTAAGGGTACACATAATGGGGCATTTCAACGAATCTGCCGTGAGGGGATATTCTGGGAGTCATCACGATAGTTGCCGGTCTGGTCGCAGCGTCTTTAATGAAAGATTTATCATTACATAGTTCGATGTCCTGAAAGAACTTCTCCGTCACAATACGACCAGTATCAAAGCGGCGATATTGAGGAAATCATAACGTCCGGCACTAGTGTAGCAGCAATCCTCCTGCTTGGAAAGGTGGATCACCGTCCTTTCCCGCCCGAGATGAACGCCATGATGACAAGGGCGCCGTCAGCCGCCGGATTGGTAGGTGCAAATATCAAAAAACTGTCCGCCAGTCACTTATGACTTCGTTTCTTTTGCGCATTTCTGCGTGATTAATTACCGATATTTCGCAATCCTTATAACTTTGTGCCCACAAGATCGACACTATGCTTTTGGATTTTGAGAAGCCTATCGCTGAGTTGGAAGGAAAACTGGACGACATGAAACACCTGGCCAGTAACAGCGATAAGGAAGTACAGGCTGCGGTTAAGGCGTTGGAGAGAAAGATTCTCGATCTCAAAAAGGAGACCTTCGAGAACCTCACAGGCTGGCAACGCGTTCAGCTCTCCCGTCATCCCGACAGACCTTATACCCTGGACTATATCTACGAGATTACGTCTGATTTCATTGAACTTCACGGCGACCGCACCGTGGCAGATGACAAGGCCATGGTTGGCGGTTTTGGAACGATCGATGGCCAAACCTTCATGCTGATCGGTCAGCAGAAGGGGAGGAACACCAAGCAACGCCAGTTCCGGAATTTCGGAATGGCTAACCCGGAAGGATATCGCAAAGCGCTTCGTCTCATGAAGATGGCGGAGAAGTTCAATAAACCTATCGTCACGTTCATCGATACGCCGGGCGCTTTTCCCGGGCTTGAAGCGGAAGAACGTGGCCAGGGTGAGGCGATTGCTCGCAACCTGAAGGAGATGTTCATGCTGAAAGTTCCGGTGATATGCATCGTTATCGGGGAAGGCGCATCGGGTGGCGCATTGGGAATTGCCATTGGCGACCGGGTGCTCATGCTGCAAAACTCCTGGTATTCCGTTATTTCGCCCGAGAACTGCTCCACCATTCTGTGGCGAAGCTGGGATTACAAGGAACAGGCTGCTGAACTGCTGAAGCTTACCGCGAAAGACATGCTGTCCCTGAAGCTTATTGACGGCGTCATCGCTGAACCGCTTGGTGGCGCACACACGGACGTAAAGTGGATGTCCGCGGAAATCAGGAAAACGATTCTTGAACAGACGCGTGCGCTGAGCCAGATCGATCCGCAGCAACGCATCGAAGAACGAATCGCGAAATTCTGCGCCATGGGCGTGGTCAAGGAATAAAGACCAGACACGAAATTGTAGAAAGGCTGTAATGTACAGCCTTCTTTTTTAGAAGGCCTGACTGAAAGAATGAAACTTCACGTTATCAACACAGGATTCTTTAAACTGGACGGTGGCGCAATGTTCGGTGTAGTCCCCAAGTCCATCTGGAAAAAGACCAATCCACCCGACGACAACAACCTTTGCGACTGGGCCATGCGTTGCCTGCTGATAGAGGACGGCGACCGCCGCATCCTGATTGACAATGGCATCGGCGACAAACAGGATGCAAAATTTCTGCGTCACTACCATCTTCACGGCGAAGAAAGTCTTTACAGCGCCATTCACAAAGCCGGATTTTCCTTCGATGATATTACAGATATGTTTCTGACCCACCTTCACTTCGATCATTGCGGTGGGGGTGTACGGTACGAAGAGGGCAAGCCGGTGCTGACCTTTAAGCACGCAAAATACTGGTCGAACGCCGCACACTGGGAATGGGCTACCAAACCAAACCCGCGCGAAAAAGCAAGCTTCCTCAAAGAGAACCTCCTGCCCATGCAGGAAAGCGGTCATCTGGAATTTGTAGATGCCGCGACGTCACCCTTTCATCAGGTTGACCTGGCTTACGTTTCGGGACACACCGAAAGCATGATGATCCCGAAAATCAAATACGGCGATAAAGTTATTTGCTATATGGCGGACCTGTTGCCTTCCATCGGACATATTCCGCTTCCCTATGTGATGGGCTATGATACGCGGCCGCTGATCACCCTTGCTGAAAAGGAAAAATTCCTCAACGAAGCGGCAGACGGCGGATACGTCCTTTTCCTGGAACACGATCCGGTACATGAATGCTGCACGGTGAAACATACGGAAAAAGGTGTGCGGCTGGATGAAACGTTTTCCTTAAAAGAAATTCTCTGACCCGGGATACCGCTCCGGCATAACATGACTGACCGCTTATGACATATGGATTAGTGCTTTCCGGCGGAGGTGCCAGAGGGATTTCGCACATTGGCGTAATCAAAGCGCTCGACGAAATGGGCGTACAGATCGATCGCATCGCCGGTACCAGCGCGGGTTCTATCGTCGGATCCCTGTACGCATATGGCTACACGCCTGACGAAATTCTGAACATCGTTGTAACCACCAGCTTCTTTAAATCCATGCGCCCGGCCTGGACCTGGACGGGATTGCTGAACCTCGAACGGCTACGCGACGTATTGCTGAAATTCCTGCCGGAAAATTCTTTCGCGTCATTGAAGATACCCGTTACCCTGGCAGCAACGGAAATCGTCAAAGGCCGGCCGGATTATTTTTCCACCGGCGAATTGATCCCGGCCATACTGTGCTCGTGCTGTGTCCCGGCCGTATTTAACCCGGTTCAGTTCAATGGAAACGTTTATGTTGACGGCGGATTGATGGATAACTTACCGGCTAGGTGCATTCACGATCAATGTGATTTCCTCATCGGTTCACACTGTAATTACATCAACCCCGAGTTCAATCTCGTCAACTTCAGATCAGTCATTGAACGCAGCGCGCTTATTGCTATCAGCGGTAATACGACGGCGAGCAAAAAGTTATGCGACGTTTTGATTGAGCCCCCCGAAGTCGGGAAGTATAGCGGGATGGACCTGAATAAAGCGAAGGAGCTGTTTCAGGCGGGATATGATTTTACGAAAGCCAACTTTACAGCAAAAGATTTTCAGTTGCATGGCCGGTGACAGCGAACATTTAAAGGAAGCAATCCTCCGGGGCATACCCGACGATCTCCCCGCGCCCAAGGCGTACGACGATCGCGTAAGTCACGCGCCCCGCCGCAAAGACATACTGACCCTTGCTGAAAAGAAGCTCGCGTTGCAGAATGCCCTGCGCTATTTTCATCCCCGTCACCATCACGTCCTGGCGCCGGAATTCTATCACGAGTTGCAGCAGTTCGGACGCATCTATATGCATCGGTTCCGCCCGGACTATGATATTTTTGCAAGGCCCATCGGTGAATATCCCCACCAGTCGCTGCAGGCCGCCGCGATCATGCTGATGATCCAGAATAACCTCGACCCCGCGGTGGCACAACATCCGCATGAACTGATTACCTATGGTGGTAATGGCGCCGTCTTCCAGAACTGGGCGCAGTACCTTCTGACGATGCAGTACCTTGCGACCATGACGGATGACCAGACGCTACATATGTACTCGGGTCATCCCTTGGGCCTGTTTCCTTCATCACCGGATGCACCCAGGGCTGTCGTTACCAATGGTATGATGATCCCGAATTACTCCCGCCAGGAAGACTGGGAAAAATATAATGCCCTTGGTGTAACGCAGTATGGCCAGATGACGGCGGGTTCGTATATGTACATCGGCCCGCAGGGTATCGTTCACGGTACGGCGATCACCATTCTTAACGCGGGGCGCAAGATCAGCAAAAGGGG
Organism: Ohtaekwangia sp.; assembly: GCA_035628815.1. GTDB lineage: Bacteria > Bacteroidota > Bacteroidia > Cytophagales > Cyclobacteriaceae > Ohtaekwangia. The sequence continues at coordinate 10,974 of DASPJC010000030.1, forward strand.
AGAGGATCTGCGGGGAAAACTATTCGTCTCTTCGGGACTTGGGGGTATGAGCGGTGCCCAGCCAAAAGCAGCGTCTATCGCGGAATGCATCTCCGTGGTCGCCGAAGTTAATGCCAGGGCCATTTACAAACGCCATGATCAGGGATGGGTGGATGAGGTGATCGACGACCTGGACATGCTGGTGCGTCGCGTGCGCGCAGCAAAGGACAGCGGAGAGATTGTATCCCTCGGATTCCTGGGCAATGTTGTTGACGTATGGGAAACGTTTGACCGTGAAAATATTTTTGTCGACATAGGGTCGGATCAAACCTCGCTGCATAATCCATGGTCGGGCGGTTACTATCCCGTAGGCTACACGCTCGAGGAGGCCAATGCGCTCATGGTGCAGGAACCGGATACCTTCAGAAAAGCGGTCGAGGGGTCCCTTCGGCGGCAGGCTGCATCCATCAACCGGCATGCGGAGCGGGGAACATACTTCTTTGATTATGGCAATGCCTTTTTACTGGAAGCTTCCCGGGCCGGCGCTGATATTATGACGGCTGACAAAACCGGGTTTCGCTATCCTTCCTACGTGCAGGACATCATGGGACCGATGTGTTTTGATTTCGGCTTCGGACCATTTCGATGGGTGTGTACCTCCGGAAAGGTTTCGGACCTGGCATTGACAGACAGACTTGCGGCCGAGGTACTGGAGGAAATGCTCCTGACGGCGCCTCCCGGGATCCGGTCTCAGTTGCAGGATAATATTCAATGGATCCGGCAGGCTGATCAGAACAGACTGGTGGTAGGTTCGAAAGCGCGTATCCTTTACGCGGATGCCGAGGGGAGAAGCAGGATCGCCCGTGCCTTCAACGAGGCCATCCGCAAGGGTGAGATCGGACCGGTGGTGCTCGGCCGGGATCACCACGATGTATCAGGAACGGACAGTCCGTACCGCGAAACGTCCAACATATACGATGGCTCCCGGTTCACGGCAGACATGGCCGTGCACAATGTCATTGGCGATTCTTTCCGCGGGGCGACCTGGGTATCGCTGCACAACGGTGGGGGTGTGGGCTGGGGAGAGGTGATCAACGGAGGATTTGGCATGCTGCTGGATGGCACCACTGATGCCGAGCGAAAGCTTGGCAGTATGCTCCACTACGATGTGAACAACGGTATTGCAAGGCGCGCCTGGGCCAGGAACGACAATGCCATGTTTGCCGCCAGGAAGGCGATGGACGCACATCCCGGGTTGAAGGTTACGCTGCCACATGTCGCGGCGCCCGGTTTCCTGGATGACGTTATCAAAAATGGTAATATTGCCTGAGAGCGCTTGGTGCTGTACATGAACCGGTGTCACAACACTCTTTACTTGACGCATAATCATTCTAAATAAGGTACCTCCATGTTCATGTGGAAACTTGGCCCCGGTTAAAAATGCGGGTGTGTAAGATTTAAGGCACGATTTGAGAATTTGGATCAATCCGATTTAAATATCTTTGGCGGCGGTTCCGGCCTGTAATTTGTTATCAAGCTGGAAACTAATCCAACCATATGAGCAAAACAAAGCTTCTCCTTTCAGCGCTTCTCATCGGGATCAGCGCTGGTTCTTTTGCACAGGCACAGTTGGGCATCGGGATTAAGGGCGGTGTCAACTTCGCGAAGCTCGACGGGACAACAACCATCGGGGGTAATTTCAAGAATCGTACGGGCTACCATTTCGGCGCTTTTGCACTGGTAAAACTTACCAAGATCGGTATTCAGCCGGAGATCATTTTTTCGCAGCAGGGCTCAAAGGTCCGTATCAACAATGAGGATGTGGATGGAAACTTCAGCTACATCAATATTCCGGTCTTGTTAAAATTATATACGATTGCCGGTATCAACCTTCAGGCAGGTCCCCAGTTCGGATTTTTGTCCAGGGCGGAGATTGACGGTGAAAATATGAAAGACTCTTTTAAGAATTCTGATATCAGTCTCGCCCTTGGTGCGGGATGGGATCTGCCTTTCGGACTTTCGATCGATGCACGCTACAATTTAGGGCTCAGTAAGATTGAAGAAGATTTCCCGGAATTTAAGAATATCAAAAACCAAGTCATTCAGATTTCGTTAGGATACAAGTTGATCAAGCTGGGCAACTAAAAGCTTAACCTTAAAACACGAATAAATAATTATCATGAAGAGAATTTTTACGGTTGTAACCTGCATGCTCATCGCAGGCGCTGCATATTCACAAAACCTTTCAGGCGGTGTCAGACTTGGTTTGAATATTTCCAATTTAAAAAGCACTTACGATGGCGGTTCGTCTAAGGACAACGCCAGGCTCAGCGGTCACCTGGGGGGTTATATCACTTATGAATTCCAGGACAGGATGGCGTTTCAGCCAGAGTTGATTATTTCAGGCGAGGGTTCCCGGTCGGAAGCAGGTAACGACAAGGTGAAAAACAATCTCACATACATTAACATACCATTATTGTTCCGCTATAATATTACTGAGGAACTCAACCTTCACACCGGTCCTCAGATCGGTATACTGGCAAGTGCAAAACGCAAAGTTGATGGTGACACGGATGATGTTAAGGATGGCCTCAAGGGTACAAATATCTCATGGGCCATAGGTGCCGGCTACGAACTCCCGAATAACCTGAATGTAGGACTTCGTTACAATATTGGTTTGTCCGATATCCTTGATACGGTCAATGACAGTAAACTCAAAGCGAGCACATTTCAAATCTATGTAGGTTATAGGCTATTTTCGAAGTAAACAAACGTTGGATATATCCTAATATTGTTGTTACTTAGGTTAATTTTTAAACATTTTTTCAAACCAAATTTTTTAAACCAAAAACAAAAACAAACTATGAAACTGAAAACAATTTTGTTAGTGGCTTTCGCCTTGGTCACGCTCTCCGCTACGTCATCCCTCGCACAGGGAAGATTCTCAGTAGGACCGGAGTTAGCACTTCCCATGGGTGACTTTGGCGATGTTTCCGGTGTCGGATTCGGTGCCAGTGTCCGTTATGAAGGAGCTATCAACGAGAACCTGAACTGGATGGGAACTGTTGGTTTCCTGACTTTCTCCGAGAAAGATGACTTCGGCGTTAAGATCTCCCAGATTCCGATCCAGGCTGGTATCAAATACTATTTCACTGAAAGCTACAGCGGTTTTTACGCCGGTGCAGAACTTGGATTTCACATCGTGAAAGCTAAAGTTGATGTCTTTGGCGAATCCATGAGCACAAGCGAAACCGAATTCGGATTTGCACCTCAGGTTGGCTATCACTTAGCTAACATTGACATCGCCCTGCGTTATCAGATCGTTTCTGATGCAGACTACGTTGGCGTTCGTCTTGCCTATGTGTTCGGCGGCGAATAATAGCAGCCATTGCATAAATAAAAAGAAGGTTGTCCTCACAAGGGGCAACCTTTATTTTGATACTAAATAAAACCGGCCCCGTTCAACCCGCGCGAAAGCATCCAACGAAGTTCGTGCCGTTAAGTGTCAGGAGTATTTCATAGATACGACGTGCGAGTGCGAAACGGCGCCGATATCACCCTTTCCCTTTAACCCCAATTAATCATATGAAAAAATTTATACTTGCCGCTATTGCCATGGTATCTGTGGCCAGCGTTTATGCGCAGATCGAACAGGGAACTGTTCTGGTCGGTGCTTCTTCCAATGCCGGTTATAACTCATTTAAACCCAAAGATGGCGATAGTCAATCGACATTCAGTATCGAAGTAAAAGGTGGCTATTTTGTCGCTGAAAATGTGGTCTTCGGGCTTAACCTGGGTTATGCGAGTGAGGAGGATGCAAGCGCGACAGCTGTCGGTGTATTTGGTCGTTATTATATCGATGGTAAGTTTTTCCTCGGTGCCGGTGTTAATTCGATGACGACTAAATATGATGACGATGATTTCGATTTCGAAACAACCGTAAGCACCGTTCCCCTGGAAATCGGTTACGCAGCATTTATTAACAACGTTATCGCAGTTGAGCCAGCATTTACATACACGATTTATGGAAGTGATGCCGAAGGATCCGGCATCGGCATTAACGTGGGATTTACACTTTATCTCAACAGAGGAGAGTAAGCAGCAACAAAGTACCGCTATACCGGCGGTACTTTGTTATTCAATCGCGATCAGATAATAGTTCTTCTTCCCTTTCTGCGCCAGCAGATACCTGCCGTGCAAAAAAGTAAACGCAGGCTTTTGATTTGCATCGCCGATTTTTTCTTTATTAACACTCACCCCGCCAGCCTGTATCATCTTGCGCGCTTCCCCTTTCGAAGCAAAGACAACGCCTTGTGTGACGGTTGATAACAGGTCGGTAACCGTTGCGCAGGTTTCATAGTCGGCCTTCGGGATTGATACCTGTGGCACACCCTCGAATACGGCCAGTAGCGTGCGCTCGTCCAGGCCCAACAATTCTTCTGTCGTTGAATTCCCGAACAGTATATTCGACGCTTTAACCGCTTGCCTGTGTGCATCCCGCGAGTGAACCATCACGGTAATGTCTTCTGCCAGTGCCTGCTGTAATTTACGCATGTGCGGCGCCGTGGCGTGATCGGCGATAATGGCATCGATCTCTTCCTTCGTTTTTAATGTAAAAATCCGGATGAAATTTACACCATCTTCATCGGATACGTTTAACCAGTACTGATAAAATTGATAGGGTGATGTTTTTTCGGCGTCAAGCCATACATTGCCGCCTTCCGTTTTGCCGAACTTCGTGCCGTCGGCTTTTGTAATAAGCTTTGTTGTCAGGGCAAAGGCTTCGCCATTGGCTTTCCTCCGGATCAGTTCCGTCCCGGTAACAATATTTCCCCACTGGTCGGAGCCGCCCATCTGAAGCCTGCAGTTTTTGTTTTCATACAGCCACAGGAAGTCATAGCCCTGCACAAGCTGATACGTGAATTCCGTGAACGACAAACCTGTCTCCAGCCGCTTCTTCACCGAGTCCTTCGACATCATATAGTTGACCGTAATATGCTTGCCGA
>DASPJC010000031.1:0-4284 GCA_035628815.1 Ohtaekwangia sp.
AGCGTTCACCGAAGAAGCATACGTACCTGACGCCTGTACCGTGCCGATAACAGGAGCCGACCGGTTAGTCATCGTGTTATTAAAACCCACGTACCATGGACGGATCACCGGTCGTGTACCGGTCTCCGCCGGATTGCCAGACGATATGGTCAGCTTTACATTTTCCCAGTCTTCGCCCGATTGCTGAGCAATGTTGGCTTTATAGGTTACGCCGACTGGTGATTGAATATCTTTCGCACGGATGTCGTAAGAAGGAAACCACCGCGCTTCGAGCACCATGTAGTCAATTGAAAGGTCAGTCTGCGCGAATGATTTTGTCGAGACCTTGATGATAATTTCGCCCCCGGGCTTGATTTTTTGGTTGCTGAGTTCCTTTAGCTGGGCTTCGATCCTGCCCAGCGCTTCGTTGTGTTCGCGGACCCGTTGATCGATCGCAAGCAGTGTTTTTTTAATGTCCATCAGGCGAAGACGGAAATAATCCATTGCTTCTTTCAGCTCTTCGATCTCCACACCTTTGGCTGCGCCACCGATTGACTTATTGGTCTTGAGGATAACTTCTTCTTCGCGGTATACGTCTTCCATCGATTTTTCCTGTGCGATTTGCGCGAGTATTCTTCTTCGCTCATGTTCAAGCGCTGCGATTTTCTCAGGCTTTTTAACTTCCTCGAGATAGTCAATGCGGAAAGACACGGAAAGTATCTTCACCCCTGCCGTGGCTGCGGCACGGATACTTTGTTCATCAATGCGGTGCGAAATGCCCGTGAAATTGAGTATTGAAACACCGGGCTTCAGCGATACCTGCGCCTGTCTTTTTACCGGAGCGCCCTCCAGGAAAACCGTAACCTGTCTGATCTTTGATTTGATTTCCTGTTCAGATTCCTGTGCGGCGACGGCAATCGTCAACGCACACAGTACGAGTGTAAATGTTCTCTTCATAGGTTTACGTGTTGGTGATATCCCTGAGATGCAGGTAGCACCAGAAATCCATAAACCTTTAAATATTTACCTCATAGTGCCCCGTTCCTGATCTCTTCTACTACGCCCGGATCAAGCAGCGTTGTGGTGTCGCCGAGGTTTGTCGTGTCACCTTCCGCCACTTTCCGGAGGATCCTTCGCATGATCTTCCCGGAGCGTGTTTTCGGAAGACCTGAAACGAACTGGATTTTGTCCGGTTTTGCGATCGGGCCGATGATCTTCGAAACCTTTTCGCGGATCTCGTTGCGCAGATTCTCCTCTTCCCGGGGTTTGTCGTAGCAGATCACGAAAGCGTAGATGCCCTGTCCCTTGATATCATGCGGGAATCCCACGACCGCCGTTTCGCATACCGCGGTGTGTTCATCGATAGCGCTTTCTATCTCGGCGGTTCCAAGATTGTGTCCCGAAACGATGATAATGTCGTCTACCCTTCCCGTGATGCGATAGTATCCATCCTCATCGCGCTTACAGCCGTCGCCCGTGAAATATTTTCCGGGGAAGCTGGAGAAGTAGGTTTCACGGAACCGCTGGTGGTCGCCATAGATCGTCCGTGCCATGCCGGGCCACGGAAATTTGATCGCGAGCCGTCCTTCGATTTTATTACCCTGTATCTCAAGACCGCTTTCGTTCATGACCGCAGGCTGCACACCGGGCAGTGGCAAGGTAGCGTGTGCAGGTTTGGCCGGCGTGACACCCGCGATGGGGGAAATCATCAGGCCACCGGTTTCGGTTTGCCACCAGGTGTCGACAACCGGGCAATTTCCTTTCCCGATGTTATCGTGATACCAATGCCAGGCTTCCTCGTTGATAGGCTCGCCAACGCTTCCCAGTACCTGGAGCGACGAGAGATCATGACGATCAACAAAACTTAGCGGAGCCTGTTGCAACGACCGGATCGCAGTCGGTGCCGTATAAAAGATATTGACCTTATTGCGTTCAATCGCCTGCCAGAATCTCCCGGAATCGGGCCAGGACGGAATACCCTCGAATATCACCGTAGTGGCACCCGCCGACAGCGGACCGTACAAGATATAGGAGTGCCCCGTAACCCAGCCGATATCGGCCGTACACCAGAATACCTGCCCCTCCTTGTATTGAAACGCCGTTTTGAAAGTATAATGTGTATACACCATATAGCCGCCGCAGGTATGGACCATGCCTTTGGGTTTTCCCGTTGATCCTGACGTGTAAAGGATGAACAGGATGTCCTCGGCATCCATTTCTTCGGCAGGACAATCCGCGGTGACCTTTTTTATCTCATCATCCCACAAAACATCGCGCCCGGCTTTAATATTGGCGCCGGAATGAAGGTGTTCCCTGACAATCACTTTGGTAACACCGGGACATTGGTCAAGTGCGTTGTCGACGATACTCTTCAGATCGATCGTTTTTCCCCCGCGGTTGGCGCCGTCGGCTGTGACCACGATCTTACAACCGGCGTCGGTTATCCTGTCCACCAGCGATTTCGCCGAAAAGCCTGCAAAAACCACCGAGTGGATCGCACCAATACGGGCACAGGCGAGACCTGTAAAAGCGAGCTCGGGTATCATCGGCAGGTAAACACAGACCCTGTCACCTTTTTTTACACCGTTGGCCTTCAACATATTGGCAGTCCTGCATACCGCCGCATGTAATTCCTTGTAACTGATATGCCGTGCTTCCTTCGCCGGATCGTTTGGTTCCCAGATGATGGCTGTTTGATCAGGCCGGGGCAGCAAATGCCTGTCAAGACAGTTTTCGGTGATATTCAGCTTGCCGCCGACGAACCATTTTACATCGGGCTTATGAAAGTCCCATTCCAACACCTTATCCCACTTTTTCCGCCACTGAAAATCGCCGGCTACCTCAGCCCAGAATGCTTCGGGATTATTCACGCTTGCGTCATACTGCTGATGATAGTCACTCATGGTAAGGATCGGCTTCATGTCTGTCGTTTTTTCGTTACAGGGTTTTAAAATTCGTTACAAAATTCACGTCACAGTTTTCGTGACAATGCAGGACGATAAAATTCTACTCTTTTTCCGGAAATTCAAATAATGTTTCAGGTGTGTCTCAACACACCAGGGAAATTTGTATTTTCACCTTAGCCCAATCATCCTTGAAAGAAGTTGAACACGATACAGCCCTCCTGCGTGAACATATTGTACGCACGCTGCTGTATTACGATATTTTCAACTACCCCCTGAAAGCGGAAGAGGTATTGCGCTTCCTGGGCACCGCGGAGACGGACCTTTTGTTCATCCGCCGCGAACTGGATTCGTTGGTTGAAGAACAACGCCTGTACCGCTTTGGCGAGTTCTACAGCGTTGAGGATAACCCCGGGCATATTGCCCGTCGCGTGAAAGGTAACGAAGAAGCGGAAAGGCACCTTCCCATCGCCGTAAAAAAAGCGAAACTGATCGCGCGCTTTCCATTTGTACGTGCCGTGCTCGCGTCAGGATCCCTGTCGAAGGGATATATGGATGAAAAATCGGATCTCGATTTTTTTATCATTACACACCCTCGTCGTCTCTGGATTGCCCGCATGTTACTGGTCATGTACAAGCGTTTCTTCCTGTTCAATTCGCATAAATATTTCTGCGTAAACTACTTCATCGATACGGAGCACCTCGAGATCGAAGAAAAAAATCTTTTTACCGCCACAGAGCTTGGAACAGCAATTCCGTTGTACGGTCCACACCTGTACCGTGCGCTGCTGGAAAACAACGCCTGGCTGCTGTCCTTCTTTCCCAATTACCGGCCCCGTGACACGGATAACGCCACGCCTGCACGCAGCGGATGGTTTAAGAATCTCCTGGAGAAAACCATTAATCTTTTCGGGGGTGACCGGCTTGAGCATTACTTCATGCAAATGACCTGGCAGCGCTGGATGATGATGTACGGTAAAAAATATGGCGCGTCGGATTTCCAGGTTGCCTTCAAAACCAAGAACCACGTGTCCAAGAACCATCCGCGGCATTATCAGAAAAAAGTTGTGACCCTCTACCTTGAAAAAGTGAGAGCGTATAGCGAAAAATTTAATCTTTCCTGGAAGGTATGAAGGAGTCCGTGCTGTTCACCCACTCGTATTTCTATAAATTCGATGCAAAGCAGTGGCGGTTCAAGCAACCGTATCCGCCACTGGCGACGATCCTGGCCGCGGCCGTGGTACGTGACGCAGGATTTGCCGTTTCATTATTCGACACGGCACTCCGCGATTCTCCTTCTGAGATCATCGCCTCCATCCGGTATCACAAGCCTGAATACCTGGTGATCTACGACGATGGTTTTAATTACCTCACCAAGATGTGCCTCACCAATATGCGCGAG
>DASPJC010000032.1:0-3495 GCA_035628815.1 Ohtaekwangia sp.
AGGGACGTTCATAGGCGCAGGTGCAATCGTAATTCCGGGCAAAAAGATCGGTGCCTGGTGTACGATCGGTGCCGGCGCAGTCGTGGTGAGCGACATTCCCGACAATGTAGTCGCCGTAGGGAACCCGGCACGGATCATTAAAAAGAACCCTTCATGAGAAAACCACTTTTTATTTATGGCGCGGGAGGACTTGGTCGCGAGGTGCTTGCCCTTATCAGGGATCTTCAGGAATGGGAACCGATCGGTTTTATTGATGACAGTGTCCCGGAAAATACAATGGTCAGCGGGCTAAAGGTCATGGGCGGATCCGAAGTTTTGGAACGGGTAGCCGAGCCGGTTTTTGTCGTGCTCGCATTCGGCGATCCCATGACACGGGTCGCCATTCGCAGCCGGATATCCAATCCCCATGTGCAATTCCCGGTGGTGAAGCATCCAAAAGCCACATTGATGGACCCTGAACGGATCTCTATCGGAGCCGGCTGTATCATCACCGCCGGCGTGATTATTACCACCAGTGTGCGGATCGGAGAACACGTATTAATTAATCTCAATGCAACGATCGGACACGATGCTGCCGTCGGCAATTTCACTTCCATCATGCCGGGTGTGAACATTGGTGGAGAAGTGAAGGTAGGGGACGGCGTCCTGATAGGGTCCGGGGCAAGTATCCGAAACAGCGTCGTCATTGGAGACCGGTGCAAGGTGGGCATGGGGGCCGTTGTTATCCATGACGTCAGTGCCGGGACTATCGTTGCAGGTGTTCCAGCCAAACCGCTCGCAGCATGAGATTTTCGTTATCGGAATTCAAACCCACGTTATTTTTTCTTTCAAAGTTTATTGGCTTGTATTTGGTTGCGAGCCTGCTTTACGGTTTCTACATCACTTCCTATTCTCCACGACCTGATCCCATGACAAGTTGGATCTCGGAAACGACGGCAGCGGCCCTTACCTTTTTTGGGTGGCCCGTTACCACCCATAATCATCTGCATGATGCCACGTGCTCTTTATGGTTTGAAGGCCGAGGGATATTGGCGGTTTATGAAGGCTGCAACGGACTGAATACAATTATCATTTTCGCCGCCTTCATGGTTGCCTTCGGCCCGCTGAATCGTTCCTTATTATGGTTTCTGCCACTCGGTATATTGATCATTATCGTAATGAACATACTCAGGATCGCGCTGCTGTTTGTCGTTTCAGAGTATATCCCGCAGGCCATGTATTTCACACACAAATATCTGTTCACAGCCTTTCTTTATGGCGTGATCTTCCTGCTGTGGCTATGGTGGATCTGGAAATTTGCCCGCAAAAATGCTTCCGCTGAATAATATTACAATACGATGGCTGGCAGGCATCACGTGTACGGCGGGGTTAACTGCGGTATACCTTTTCCAGGGGTTTGATATGGCTATGACACTGGAGCTGGGATCGAAGCCAATCGAGCGGTTTCTGGTAAACCGCACCATCCGCTTCGTGCTGAACGACGCCTTCACCATCGGAATTATCTATGCTTTGTTCGAGAAACGAAAATATGTGCTGTTTGCGGTGGCGGTACAATTCACCGGAATGATTGTCTTCCTCTTTCCCTATTTTGTGTTAAAACTATACTTCCCGGGATATAACGGTCCTCTCCTTTCGTTTTTGCACCGGCTAATTGTCAATCCTGTTTTACTATTGTTACTCATACCCGCGTTTTACTACCAGCGCCAAATGGCCCATAAAACCTGAGGCCCGCAAACGGTGTATACGGATAGGAACCGTATATTTGTGGGAATGAAAGATCGTGTTTGGTTATCAACGCCCCATATGGGCGGCAACGAGATCAGGTATGTCCAGAATGCGTTTGATACGAACTGGATTTCGCCGGTAGGGCCCCATATTAATGCCTTTGAAAAAGCACTCGCGGATTATAATGGCATCGCTCATTGTGCCGCAATCAGCTCGGGAACAGCCGCCATCCACCTGGCCCTCATCATCCTGGGTGTCAAAACAGGTGACGAAGTCATTTGTTCCACCTTTACCTTTTCCGGTTCGGTCAATCCTGTTGCATACCTTGGTGCCACGCCAGTTTTTGTCGATTCTGAGCCCGATACCTGGAATATGGACCCTGCATTGCTCGAAGAGGCCATTAACGACCGGATCAGAAAAACAGGTAAAAAGCCCAAAGCGATCATTGTCGTACACCTTTATGGCATGCCGGCAAAAATATCAGAAATTGTAGCCGTGGCGGGACGATTTGAAATCCCGATCATTGAAGACGCTGCGGAGGCGCTGGGTTCGTCCTATCAGGGACAGAAACTTGGTACTTTTGGCGATTTCGGCATCTATTCATTTAACGGTAACAAGATCATTACTACTTCCGGTGGAGGCGCAATGGTATCGGAAAATGAGGAATGGATCCAGAAAGCAAGATTTTTAGCCACGCAAGCAAGAGAGAACGCTCCGCATTACGAGCACCGCGAAATCGGGTATAATTACCGTCTCAGTAATGTGTCGGCGGCGATCGGACGGGGCCAGCTTGAGGTATTAAATGACCGGATTGCACAACGCAGGGCCATATTCGATCAATACCGCGACCGGCTGGGAACGCTTCCAGGTGTGAGCTTTTTACCGGAACCCCCTGGAATGTTCGCCAACCGATGGCTGACTACTATGCTGATTGATCCTGAAAAAGCCGGATTCACCAGGGAACACCTCAGGCAAAATCTCGAGGAGGAAAATATTGAAAGCCGGCCATTGTGGAAACCCATGCATTTGCAGCCGGTTTTTTCATCCAGCCCTTCATATTCGAGCGGAATTGCGGAAAAATTATTTACTACCGGCCTCTGTGTACCATCGGGATCAAACATGTCGACCAGCCAGCAGGAGCGTGTTCTCAAACTGATAGAGTCTCACTGGGTTACAAAAGTGTCATCTATTTAAAAAAGTGTGAAAGGCTGTAATAAAATTTGATATTTTTGTAGCTTATTAGACCAAATACTGCTTATGAAAGTCTGTGCTGTCTGGGTTGCTTTGTTTTTGTCTTTGTCCATTCCGGCATTCAGCCAGGTTCTCGGAGATTACCGGTCAAATCAGTCCGGTAATTGGAACGTTCCCGCCACGTGGCAGAGATTCAACGGAATAACATGGGTCGCGGCTACCGCGACGCCGACTAACCTGAGCGGGTCAATAACGATTCAAAGCGCGCACGAAGTAACCGTACCGGCGGGACTGACCTTAACGGCGGATCAATTGACGGTCGATGGCGTGCTGACCATTGCTTCCGGCGGGCAACTGAACATTGCCAATGGTGCAGGCACCGATCTGACAGCAGTTTCTGCATCGTCGCTTGTCAGTGTCAGCGGAACGTTGCAAATCAACAATGGTGCTATCCTTGACAATCAATCGATTATCACCAGCGTGGTATTTCAATCCGGCAGTGTCTACCGGCATAGCTATACGACCAGTTTTGGTGACCTGCCGGCGGCAACATGGGATCCTAATTCAACCGTGTCGGTG
>DASPJC010000033.1:0-6893 GCA_035628815.1 Ohtaekwangia sp.
TTTCGCAGCTCCAGCAGGCACACTGCCAGGGCATCACCCATTGCCATGTGCGCCGTGGTGCTGGTTGTCGGTGCAAGATTATGCGGGCACGCTTCTTCTGCAATCGTTGCATTAAGCACGAAATCAGCTTGCTCTGCCAAATATGAATTTGTGTTGCTGACAAGGGCAACAAGCTTCGATCCTCTTCGTTTGAGTAACGGGACCAAAACCTTAACTTCAGGTGTGCTTCCGCTCTTGGAGATACAGATGACAATGTCCTCCCGCTGAATCATCCCGAGATCGCCGTGAATGGCATCGGCCGCATGCATGAAGAGCGCCGGCGTTCCGGTGGAGTTAAGTGTGGCGACAATTTTATTCGCTATAATGGCACTCTTGCCAACGCCTGTTATGACAACTCGCCCTTTTGAAGAATATATTTCTTTCACGCAGGACTCGAAATTGTCATCAATAAAACTGGCAAGATTCCGAATTGCACCGGCCTCATTTATTAAGACATCCTGTGCAATTTTTTTGATATTTTTTACTAAATTCAATTCCTTTTCAAAGTTAGCTTTGTCTACTAAGGCAAAGATACAATTTATCAGAACAAACGATGTTGGTCGAAGAGAAAGACGCACTTAAAGAAAGACTGAAAGAAATATTCGGATACAGTCAGTTCCGTGGTAATCAGGAAACCATTATCCGGAATTTGCTTGATGGAAAAAATACTTTTGTCATCATGCCGACAGGCGCAGGTAAATCATTGTGTTACCAGTTGCCTGCAATGCTCCGCGACGGCCTGGCCATTGTCATTTCTCCCCTCATTGCCCTGATGAAGAATCAGGTGGATCAGATGAATGCGTACGGTGTCAACGCGCGCTTCCTGAATTCCACGCTCAGCAAGGGCGAGATTACCAGGCTTAAAAAAGATTGCATGAACGGCAACGTAAAACTTCTTTACGTCGCGCCGGAATCTCTGAATAAAGAGGAGACGATCGAATTCCTCAAGAAGGTCAATGTTTCATTCGTTGCCATCGACGAAGCACATTGTATTTCAGAGTGGGGTCACGACTTCCGTCCGGAATACCGGCGGATCAAAACCATGATTCACAACCTGGGCGATATGCCGGTGATTGCCCTCACCGCTACGGCAACGCCGAAAGTTCAGATCGATATTCAGAAGAACCTTCAGATGGAGGAAGCCGATGTCTTCATATCATCCTTCAATCGGAAAAATCTCTATTATGAGGTCCGTCCGAAAAAAGAAACGAAAAAGCAGCTCATCAAATTCCTGAAAGAGAACAAGGGCAAATCCGGGGTCATCTATTGCCTGAGCCGGAAAAAAGTTGAGGAGATCGCCAGGCTGATCAACGTCAATGGCTTCAAGGCCGCGCCTTATCACGCCGGGCTTGATCCTGATGTGCGCATGAAAAACCAGGATGATTTTCTGAACGAGGAAGTTGATATCATCGTTGCCACCATCGCCTTCGGTATGGGCATCGACAAGCCGGATGTACGGTTTGTAATTCATTACGACGTACCCAAATCCCTTGAAGGATATTACCAGGAGACAGGTCGCTCCGGCCGCGATGGACTGGAAGGACACTGCCTCATGTTCTACAGCCACAACGATCTGAACAAGCTCGAAAAATTCAATAAAGACAAACCTGTACAGGAAAGGGAGAACGCCCGGATCCTGTTGCAGGAAATGGAGTACTACGCCGAATCACCTGTGTGCCGCCGGAGACAACTGCTGCACTATTTCGGCGAAGAATACAAACAGGAAAATTGTGGCATGTGCGACAACTGCGTACATCCGCGGGAACGCTTTGACGGCACCGACGATGTTACGCTTGTCCTCAAGGCCACGAAACTTACCAATGAGCGCTTCGGACTCAATCACCTGGTCAACGTTATCCGCGGCGTAGAAGACGAATACGTGAAAAGTTATGGCCATTTCGACCTTGAGGTTTATGGCAAGGGAAGTGACCAGGATGCCGATTACTGGAAGTCTGTCATCCGCCAGACGCTGATCTATCAGTACCTCGAGAAGGATATCGATAACATCGGCGCGTTGCGCGTGTCTGAACGCGGCCACGCATTCCTGAAACGTCCCCATGCTATCGAACTGGCCAGAGATCATGACTTCACGACGGAGATCGATGAGGAAGAAGAATCTGCGGAACGCGTTCCCGTGAACGCAAAATCGTACGATGTCCGGCTGTTTGAGACACTGAAGACACTTCGCAAGAAAATCGCGAGGGAAAGAAACCTTCCGCCGTATGTGATCTTCCAGGATCCATCACTCGAGGAAATGGCGACAACCTACCCCGTGACCAAGGAGGATCTCGCGCAGGTGAACGGTGTCGGGATGGGCAAGGTGAACAAGTTCGGGAAAGAATTCCTGGAGGTGATCCAGCAGTATGTCGACGATAATGATATCGAAACGGCGAATGATGTAGTGGTGAAGTCGTCGGTGAATAAATCGAAGACCAAGATTTTCATCATTCAGCAGATCGATCGGAAAGTGGACCTGGAAGAAATTGCAGAGACTATCAACCTGTCTTTTGAAGATATGCTGACGGAGATCGAGAACATCTGTTTTTCGGGTACCAAGCTCAACCTGGGCTACTACATCGACCAGGTCATCGACCCGCACAAGCAGGATGATATTCACGACTACTTCATGGGTGCCGATACCGATAGTCTCGAAGCAGCGCTCAATGACGAATCCATGGCAGATTACTCCGAAGAGGAGATCCGGCTGATGCGGATCAAGTTCCTTTCGGAATACGCGAACTAACGACGCTACAGTGCAGGATCCACGGCCCCGGTACGGTCGTGGATCCTTATTTTTTGGTTTTATTTAACCGAATTCGCGGTTATCTTTGGGATTCAACCCAGCCTGAATGAACATTCTTGTGATTGGCAATGGTGGTAGGGAGCACGCCCTTGCCTGGAAGATCAAGCAAAGTCCACATTGCGGCAAACTCTTTGTCGCCCCGGGTAACGCGGGTACTGCTACGGTAGCGGAAAATGTTCCGATCGCCGCCGATGATTTTCAAAAGCTGGGTGATTTTTGCGTTCGGCATTCTGTCAACCTGGTGATCGTCGGACCGGAAGGGCCACTCGTAGCCGGGATACGGGACTACTTCGAGCAGGAGCCAACCCTGAAAAACATTCTGATGGTAGGCCCGGGTAAAGCCGGTGCAGAACTGGAAGGCAGCAAGGACTTTTCAAAGCAGTTCATGTTACGCAATGGAATTCCTACTGCCAAAGCCCGTACCTTTACGGCCAATGACCTTGATCCTGCGTTCGAATACATCTCCACCTGCAAGCCGCCGATCGTACTGAAGGCCGACGGTCTGGCAGCCGGAAAAGGTGTGATCATCAGTTTGAGCCAGAACGAAGCAAAGGCGGTACTGAAGGATATGCTGGTCAACAAAAAGTTCGGGGAGGCCAGCGCAAAGGTTTTGATCGAAGAGTTTTTAAGCGGGATAGAACTCTCGGTATTCGTGCTGACGGATGGAAAGGATTATGTCATACTGCCGGAGGCGAAGGACTATAAACGCATAGGCGAAGCCGATACGGGCCCGAATACCGGTGGCATGGGTGCGGTATCGCCGGTTGTCTTCGCGAATGCAGCTTTCATGAAGCGCGTGGAGAACGAGGTTGTGAAACCCACGATCGACGCGCTGCACCGCGAAGGGATAAATTATAAGGGATTTATTTTTGTGGGTTTGATGAACGTTGGCGGCGTACCTTATGTCATTGAATACAACGCGCGGATGGGCGACCCGGAAACACAGGCCGTGATACCGCGGATAAAAAGTGACCTGGTAGACCTGTTGGTGGCCGCCGCTAACGGCACACTTCATGGAAAACAAATCGAGATCAGCGACGACCACGCTGTGACAATTGCTTTGGTAGCCGGTGGATACCCCGGCGATTTTGAAAAAGGTCACCAGATTTACGGTTTGGACAAATCCGCCGGGGCCATGGTTTTTCATGCCGGCACCCGGCAGTCGGGCGAAACGGTCGTGACGAACGGCGGCCGCGTACTGGCTGTTTCAGGCAAAGGAAGCTCACTGGAGGAAGCGCGCAAAACAGCTTATGCTGCCGCCGCAGGGATCCGGTGGGAAGGATTGTACTACCGTCAGGATATAGGACAGGATTTATTACATTATAAAGGTTAAGTGCGATGGGTTGTTCATGTGGATCTTCGAAAAGCAAAGATGGCAAGGTAGCGGGCTGTAAAAATAACGGCGCCTGTGAGACCGGCGGCTGTAATAAAATGAATGTTTTCGACTGGCTCTCGAATATGGATATGCCGGTCACGGATAAATTTCAGATCGTTGAAGTACGCTTCAAAAATGGTCGTAAGGAGTTTCACCGGAACACGGAGAACCTCAACCTGACGACCGGTGACGCTGTCGTCGTTGAAGTACCGAACGGACATCATATCGGGTATGTATCGATGCAGGGGGAGCTTGTCCGGCTGCAGATGCAGAAAAAGAAAGTGGCCAACGATGATGAAATAAAAAAGATCTACCGGCTGGCTAATCAGAAAGACCTTGAAAAACTGGAAGAAGTAAAGAAACGCGAGCTGCCAACGTTGTACCGTACGCGGGAAATTATCCGGGATCTGAGGCTTCAGATGAAACTTTCGGATATCGAATACCAGGCGGATAACACCAAGGCTACGTTTTATTATTCCGCCGACGACCGGGTTGACTTCCGGGAGTTGATCAAGCTGCTGGCGGGCGAATTTAAGATCCGTGTGGAGATGCGCCAGATCAGCTTGCGTCAGGAGGCGGGCCGGCTCGGTGGTATCGGCGTGTGCGGGCGGGAGCTGTGCTGTTCAACATGGCTGAGTGATTTTAAGAATGTGGCGACCAGCGCAGCGCGCTATCAGAATCTTTCACTCAACCCCAGCAAACTTTCGGGGCAGTGCGGACGACTGAAGTGTTGTCTGAATTACGAGCTTGAAACGTATATGGATGCGCTGGAAGGTATCCCCAAGATTGAAGGCCCGCTGCTCACTGAAAAGGGAGAAGCCACGCTTCAGAAGACCGACATCTTCCGGAAAATCATGTGGTTTGGATTCCGCGAGGAGAACAACTGGTACCCGGTAAACGTCGAGCGTGTGAACCATATCCTGCAGATGAACCGCGAGGGTAAAAAGCCCGCGAGCCTGGAGATCGACAAGGTAGAGGAAAAATCACTGACCGAACCGCTGAACAGTGACCTTGACAGGATGGATAAAAAGTACAAGAGCAAGCCGAAGAATAAAAAAAGACGGAAGAAAGGGCCTGGTCCCGGCGGCGGTGACAGGCGCAATCAAAAACCCGGAAATCAGCGATGAGAGTAGTGGGTATTCTGATGGTTCTCGTCGGGGTGATGATGTCATGCGACGACCGCCGCGTTTACGAGGAGTACGTGGATTTCGAGGAGCGCTACTGGCTGGTGAACGAAAGACCGGAGTTCGAGTTTGTCATCACCGATCCGCGGCTTAAATACAATATCTACAGCAACGTTCGCAATGATGTGTCGTATCCCTGGTCGCGTTTGTTTCTAACATACCACCTGCAGGATTCCACCGGCGCGGCGCTAAAGAAAGAAATGGTTACGAACTATCTTTTTGACGGCGAGTCGGGCGAACCATTGGGCAGCAGCGGTCTCGGGGATATTTACGACCACCAGTTTCTTTTGCTGAAGGATTACCGGTTTAGCAAGGCGGGTAAATATAAAATGAGATTTGAACAGGTCATGCGCACCGATACACTGGAGGGAATGTTGGCTGTTGGTCTCCGGGTGGAAAAAGTATCAGTCGAATAAGGAAACTATATTTCAATAAAAAAAGGAGGATCGATGACCCTCCTTTTTTTATTTCTCTTATCCAGTGCTACTCTGCCGCCTTTGTGCCAAAGCGGAAACTGTAATTGAAGTTGATCGAGTAATCGGCAAACGCCGCGTCACCCTGAACGTGCACTTTTTCGGAGGCTTCCGTGATGACAGAGTTCTCCAGGTTTTGCCGGGCGATGTCAGCTGCGCTCTGAATGCGGTTTCGCACAAAGTTGAAGGGAACATACAGGCCAAAACTATGTGCTCCCGCGCGGAATGCAACACCGGGTTCAGCCGCCACGACATACCCGGGACGGCGATAGGCAACCTGTCCCCCGAATGCGTCATAGGCCGGAATGCCCTCCAGGCGGACCGCAGCGGAAAGTGTGAGGTTACGGGCCTTGCCGACGTTTGTCATGAAACCTGCGCGGGCAAAGTACTGATCCGGTGATGCGTATACGTTATAACCATTCAAAACACCAAGGGTATTGCCGCCTTCGTCTTTAACGACTGTGGGCGCGGATTTAAAACTTCCGTTTGATTCTCTCGGGTTAAACAGGTAGTAGCCGCTGACAAAACCATAGATGCCTTTGTACAACTGCTTGAATCCCTGGATTTCGACGGAGATGCCGATACCGCCATCACCCGGCTGAATGGCCTGGTCCATCATCACGGTCTTTACGGTACCATCGTCCTGCGGCGCTTCGTCTTTAACGGTATGGCTACCTGTGTTAAGTTTCAAACCCAGTCCGACCGAGAGATTACCCTGTGCGGATGAAGCCGGATCAAAAACCCAATAGTTGGCACTGAGCCGGATATCCCCGAGGCCGCGCGCATAGACGCTGTATCGCACCGTATCAACGACCGGTGTTTTCTGGCGCAACACCTGCGACCGTTCATTGCTCACATAGGGTATTGAAAGATTGAACTGCAGGCGATCTGAAAAGCCGTAGGAAACATTAAGGTCTATGGCGTGAGAATAGATATTGACAGCGTTGCCGCGTTCCTTGCCGTTGGCATCATGACCACCACCCGTCGTCTGGCGATGCGGTTGTTCTTCGGTACCCACA
>DASPJC010000034.1:0-18725 GCA_035628815.1 Ohtaekwangia sp.
CAGGCGATATCCGGGCAATGTCACCCGAGCAGCTGAAAAAAGCACAGGACATAATGAAGGCTATCGCTTCGGAGAATCTTCCTAACACGACCGCGACGCTCGAGTTTGGCGAAGGTTATCCACCGCTGGCCCCAACGCCGGGAAATTACAAGTTGCTTAGCTACTTTGACAAGGTGAGCAAGGACCTCGGCTTTGGAAGCGTACGCGCAGTCAACCCACGCGATGCGGGTGCGGCAGACATTTCTTTTACCTCAGGCTATGTCGATATGGCGATGGACGGTATCGGGCTGCGGAGCGCGGGTGGCCATACCGTTAACGAAACAGCGGATCCCCGAACCCTCCCCATGCAGGCTAAAAGGACGGCGATACTGCTTTACCGGTTAACCCACAACAAGGTCATGGCTGAATAGCGATGTCACCGGATTTTGAATTTATCGCCGGGAAGCAATACTGACATCTGGATCCCCGTCGCGCCTAACTTGCCATTGCGAACAACGCGTGACCGCTTTGTGTTTTCCAGAACAATAACCTGCGCGTTACCGACAACCTCAGCTTCGTTTCCGCTGACAAGAATGGCTGTTGCTTCGTCGATTCCAATACCCGTCAGTTCGGGATATTCAATGATCGCGCTGATCAGCCTGTTGTGACGGCTTCTCCTGACAAAGTGCTGATCGATAATAGCATTTTGTATTAATCCCAGTCCCGGCTTCGTTTCAATGTTCGCCGCTTCAATATTGCGGAAAGTCGACTCATAGTCGGGATGCTTCAGCTCGTTGCCCGTGATCATGACCTTACTCATCACCGCCGCCCCGGCGCTGGTTCCGCCGACGATACTTCCACGTTGATAAGCGTCGTGAATAGCTTTTTCGATTTCCGTACCCCGTACCACCTCCATAAACCGGTTCTGATCTCCACCGGAAATGTAGATGAGCCGCGCATTGCGGATTGAATCCAGTTTTGCCGCTGTGTACGATTCTCCTTTCACAAAATGCAATCCAAACACCTGGGAAATTCCCTTTTTGATGAATTGCGCACTGGCGTAGTACACTGCGGAATCCGGCTCACTGCTCGACATCGGCAGGATAACAGCATAACCTCCTTCGCGCAATTTTGCCTCGGCAATTATCCGCTCCACCATCGCATCCGGACGTGAGCCACCGCCGATGATAAAAAGTTTTCCCTTGGGCGTTTTTGACTGTGCCTCCGCGGCATTCGTTGAAAGAAAGAACAGGATCGCGAACGTTATGAAACGGGTCATGCTTGAATGATTAAATGTCTGAAAAAAAGAACGTTCACACCCCACCGGGCGTGAACGTTCTAAAACTGGCTCTACTTGTTTTTGCCGATCACAAGACCACGTGCGCTGGTGCCGGTATACCACGGCTCCGCGGCACTGCCGTCAAGATTCGCGCGCATGATAGTACTCTTGTTCCGGTCAACCCAGTAGATCTTATCCTCATACTGATCATAAGCAATACCATACACCAACCGCGAGATGCCTGTTGCAATGGTTGCGACACCTGTTCCGTCCAGGTTGGCTGATTTCAGATAGATATCACCTGAAGCAATGTATTCGTCAAAGTATATTTTATTGCCGATCACGATGATACTGCCACCGCCTTGGCCACCAGGCACGATCTCGGTTTCACCGGTTCCATTGAGATTTTTCCGCCACACACCGCCATCGTAATTGTTCCAGTAAAGGCGACCATTGACCGGGTCTATTGACATTCCTTCCGGGTCGTTAGGCTGACCGGTGACGAAATCTTCATACTGTCCCAACGCAGGATCATCCATATTGGCCCTGCGGATGCCATTACTGGTATCCCAGTAAAGCTGGTTGTTGGTGTAGTCGATCGCCACAGCATCGGGCTCGCCGATATTGGTGCGGAAGTCTTTGAGATTTTTTCCGTCAAGATCGGCCACCAGAATTTTTTGCCCGTCGAAGTCGGCGATATACAATTTGTCATTCACCGTGTCGATCGCCATGCCATATGAATCCTGCAGCGTGGTGATGCCGATGGATGTAACCACCGGTTCCTGTTCGTTGATCAACGCGGTAAATACCGTGCTTCCATTCGTGAAATAAACCGGGGTGCCCGACGCATTCGGATCCTTGATCACAATGGTCTGTGTTGATTCGTTGATCTCCAGGGATTCGCTCGTCACGATGACGAGGTTCACCTTGTAAACGCCTGGCATTTCATAACGGTGTTCAGGATCCGTTACCGCAGAGGACGTTCCATCGCCGAAGTTCCATAAGTATGAAACTTCTCCGGCGCGTTCGGGGATAATGCTCTCATCGGTGAAAGTCACCGTTGCCGGGGCAAATTCATCGTTATCGATGGCATAGGAAAATTTCGGAACCGTAGATGCCGGGGGTACCGGGTAGTCGTCTTCCCCGCAGCCCTGCAGCCATGTCAAACCGATACTGACTACGAATAATATAAAGAGTTTACGTTTCATGTGCAGCGGTTATTTTTTTAGGATCATTCCACGCGGACTGCCCAGTCCTGATTTCAATGCGATCTTGTGTGAGCCGTCAAGATTAGCCTGAGAAATCTCCCCGGAATCTCTTCCTGACCAGTAGAGCTTGCCATTTTCATTGTCGATGGCAATACCGTAAATCCGTGAACCGTTGTCGTCGATGGTCTCAATATTACTTCCATCGAGGTCGGCGCGGAGCAATAGTTCATCGTTTTGCTCATCGAAGTAGATTTTATCGTTTTGTGTGTCTACAGCAAGTGCATATCCGTAAACGCCGGAGAGAATGGGATTGGCATCCGTTCCGTCAAGATTAGCGACGTACAGATCTTCATTCCACACTTCATAGTAGTACATTTTGTTGTTCTCCGGGTCAAGCGCGATCGCACGGAACTGTGCACCGTCCAACGTTACAACGTACTCCTTATCGGTTCCATCCAGGTTCGCCCGGCCGATGTGCCCGATATCGTCCTCATCAGCATCTTCGGCCCAGTAGACCTTTCCGCCAGCTACATCCAGGGCAATTCCATAAGGATCGAAAAGCCCGCCAACAACTTCTTCGAGATCCGTTCCATCCAGGTTAACGCGCCAGATCTTTCCTTCGCCATACTCCTCGAAATCGCTGAAATATACTTTTTCATGCTCCGCATCATACGCCATACCGACACCCAGCGACCCCGTGAGATCCAGGAAGTCGGATACCTTATCGGGCGTACTGATACCAAAGTTGCGAAGGAGAGAGGACCCTGCTTCGATGAAATATACCTGCGGGTCAGGAAGAATAACGATCTGGGTATTGGAAATCGTGGATCCGCCGACACCGGTCGACAGCAGGCTTACAACGTACGTACCGGACGCGGCATAAACCTTTTTAGGAGAGATCTCCTTCGATGTGGTTCCATCGCCGAAACTCCACTTGAATGCGGTCGCGTTCTCGGAACTATTTGTGAATACAATCTCCTCGCCGATCTTGGCGGTCGTCTTGCTGGCCGTAAAGGCTGCGGTTGACTGCGGAGGCGTTTCGCTATCCTCGCAGGAAACCACCGTGATGATCACCAGTAATAAAGTAAGATATCTGTAAAACTTCGCTTTCATATCTGTGTTGGTTTATTCGATTAGTAGCCTTGATTTTGTTGCATGTCGGGATTCTTGTTGGTTGTAATCTCCGATAATGGAATCGGGAAAAGCGTCTGGTTTACACTGTTTACATTTTGCAACACCTCTACCGCTCTCCCGGTGCGGACCAGGTCGAACCAGCGATGCCCCTCAAATGCAAATTCAACTCTTCGCTCGTGCTCGATCGCGCTTAAAAGATCTTCAGCGTTATCCGCTTCTGTATCGTCAAGACCGGCACGGTTCCGAATGATGTTAATATCGCCCTGAATATCCGCGATGTCCGCATCCGACATTGCGCCAGCTTCAGCACGGATCAGGTACATTTCCGCCAGACGCAACACGATAACATTGTCGGCTCCGATCGCCAGGTCGTCATACTTCACCGGGTAAGCCAACGCTCCGTCAAACGCTATGGTTGCTTCGTACCGAGCGTCATCTTCCTCATATTCATCCAGCATGTTCGCCGATGGTGCCACTTCTCTTCGGCCGTTCAGCGATTTGGGATAATTATACTCGGCGATGCGGTTCCGGTTGAGGTCTGTAAAATCAACCTCGAAAATCGACTCGGCGGAATTGTCTGCGAAAGCCTCCGAATAGTCGCCAATAGCATATCCGCCATTGTCAATTACATCGGTCGCCTTCTCGATCGCCAGGTCGTAATCGCCCTTGTACAGGTAAACGCGTGCAAGCAAGGCCGTCGCCGCGTATTTCGATGCACGGACCTTTACAGAGGAAGGCGTAAGATGCTGCTCGGCAAAGGTAAGGTCTTCGATGATCTGATCGTAAACAGTTGCCCTGGCAGTTCTTGGCACATTCAGCTCGCCCGTTCCGACCGTCGGTGTAATCTTAAGTGGGACATCGCCAAATAGATTCACCAGATTAAAATGATTCAGTGCCCGGATAAAGTAAAGCTCACCAAGCGCGCGATTTTTCTCGGTTTCCGACATGTCGTCGATTCCGGGAACTTTAGCGATGACGTTATTGGCGACGTTGATTCCTTCATACATCGAGGACCAGATCCCGTCGACCGAGCCGTTCTCAGGAAGGATCGCATTGTTGTCGACCTGCCGGTACTCCAGCGCCGTTGCATCGGTGGGGTGATCGAGGTTATCGGCCGCGAGATCGGAGAATATTAAAAACGTACGTCCGTAATAGCTGAGGTTCTGAAAGGAGGAATAGGCGCCGAGGATTCCTTTCTCGATACCTTTCTTATCCTTGAAAGCTTCACTTGCATTAATCGCGCTTTGCGGTTTCACATCGAGTACATCACACGCGGAAGCAGCCGAAAGCAGTATGATCAGAAAAAATGATTTCTTCATGGGGTTAGAATTTTAAGTTAACGCCAAACGTAAGCGCACGGGCCTGCGGAAATGTAAAGAAGTCGGTTCCCAACACCTGTGTGCTGTTGCCGCTGTAGTTGACTTCCGGATCAAGCCCATTGTATCGGGTGAACGTAAACAGGTTCTGTGCGCTCACATAAACGCGCAGACTTGACAGGTGCAGTTTATCGGTCAGGCTGCTTCCGAAATTATAGCCGAGTGTTACATTTTTCACCCTCATGTAAGAGCCGTCTTCAATAAAGCGGGAAGAAGCTCTTTTATTCTCCGCGGCTTTTACGCCATCGGAAGTAGCGCGCGGAATGTCCGTGATGTCACCTGGCTGTTTCCAGCGGCGTGTTACAGCGGCAACCTGGTTGTCGCCACCCTGTAACGATTCGAGATACAGACGCGAGCCGTTAAACACATCGTTTCCATAGGAAAATTGCAGAAATACACTCAGGTCAAATCCCTGGTAGGCGAATGTATTGGTAAAACCGCCAATAAATTTCGGGTTGGGATCGCCGACTTTAGTGCGGTCGTCTGTCGTGATTTCGCCATCGAAATTGGTGTCCGCGAAAACAATATCCCCGGTGGAAGGATCTACCCCGAGTGATTTGAAATTATAAAATATGCCGAGTGGCTCTCCTTCCTGGACGCGGTTGCCACCTCTTCCCAGGTCATCAATAGGCTGACCGTTGTACAGCGTCAAAACCTTGTTGCGGTTGAACGACATGTTCAGTTGGGAGGTCCATCGTACACCACCAAAATGATTTTCGCCGGAAAGGGTGAACTCCACGCCCTTGTTCTCCATCTCGCCGATGTTCTCAACAATACTTGGGAACCCGGACGTCGGTGGCAACGGACGGCTTAGCAAAAGGTCTTTCGTTTGCTTGTTGTAATAATCCGCCGTGAACAGGATCCGGTCGTTGAACAATCCCAGGTCAAACCCGATGTCAAACTGCGCGGTGGACTCCCACTTGAGATCGGGATTAGGAATATTACTGGGGTAGATCGCCGGTTTGCTCTGATAAGAACCTGTGCCGTAAAGTTCAGCGTATTGAAAGGCCGAAATATTATCATTCCCCAGCAGGCCATAGCTCGCCCTGATTTTAAACTCCGATATGGAAGAAATGCTGTTCTTAAAAAAATCCTCTTCACTCATTCGCCACGCCACGGAGGCTGCCGGGAAGAAACCGTTCCGGTTATTCGGTCCGAAGCTGGTCGATGCATCAACCCTGCCGGTAAGCGCAACGAGGTACTTATCAGCAAGATTGTAATTTATTTTTCCAAAATAGGAACGTACGCCCGACTCGCTGGCACCGGCGCTCGCGCTGACGATCGTCGCTGCCGTATTGATATACTCCAGGTTCTCATCTGCGTAATCCTGACCGCGGATAAACGACGACTTGGCCTGGCGCTTTTCAAAGCTGTAGCCGGCCATTACCTCTATGCCGTGGCGGTCAAACGACTTCTCATATCGTAAGATATTGTTGCTGACGAGATTCAGCACGTTGGTGTACGTTTCGAAGCCAAGACCATTATATTTCTGTCCCTGTACCGTATTGAACTCGAAGGCGTGTTCATTCAGGTTATAAAAGTCCACACCCCATTTCGACGAAAACGAAAGCCCGGGCAGGATCTCATACTCACCAAAAATGTTACCGATCACGCGGTACGTGAAATTTTCATTGTTGGCCTCATTGGCAATGGATAAGGCATTGGAGTAAGGCCCGCTCTGGTTATACGATCCGTCTTCGTTGAATACCGGGAATATTGCCGGTGTAGAGATCCCGTTGGGTAACGGGCCGTGCAGGGACTGATCGCTTTCGACGCGGTTCGATGTCGAATAGTTCAACCCGATGCTGGTGCCAATGTTCAGCTTGTCGTTGATGGTGTGATCAAGATTAACCCGGGTGCTGAGCCGTTTAAATCCGGTGCCGATCAGAATACCTTCCTGATCGAAATAATTCCCGGAGACAAAAAACCTGGTCTTGTCATTGCCACCGGCAGCGGAAATTTCATAGTTTGAGATCGGTGCGGTGCGGAAAATCACATCCTGCCAATCCGTATCGATCGTGTTATTGGCCATATCCTCCTCGGTAAAAACAGTTGTACCGGCGAGGTCGTTGCGATACTCCATCCACTCCTGTGCATTAAGCATGTCGAGTTTGCGCCACACTTCCTGTACACCGTAGTATGCGTTCACGCTGATGAGCGATCTTCCGGTCTTTCCGCGCTTGGTCGTAATCAGCACAACGCCGTTGGACGCGCGCGCGCCATAAATCGCCGCCGTTGCTGCGTCCTTCAGCACGCTGACGGATTCAATTTCGTTGGGATTGAGATCCGACAGTGCGTTGATACCCTGCCCTTCGTAGCCAATCTGCGCATAGTCGCCCGTTGTTACGGGAATGCCATCAATAATATAGAGCGGCTGGCCGGACCCGCTAATGGAACTTGTACCGCGGATACGGACGGACATGGCGCCTCCGGGCGTTCCGGAGTTCTGCATGACCTGCACGCCGGCAGTCTGTCCCTGCAGTACAGCGTCAACGGTAGAAACCGGCAGATCTCTGATCGCATCAGATTTCACTACACCGACGGATCCGGTAAGCAGTTTCCGCTCTTCCGTGCCGTAACCTACCACGACAACTTCCGCAAGCTGCTGGGCATCCTGTATCATGGTGATGTCGATGTTTTCGCGCGTACCAATGGGTACTTCCTGGGGTACCATGCCGATGAACGAAAAGACGAGGACCTGGTCGTCAACCTTGATCTGGAGCTGGTAGCGTCCATCCGAATCCGTAACGGTACCTCTTGTTGTTCCCTGCACCACGACGCTTACGCCGGGAAGGTCTGTGCCATCTTCAGCGTTGGTCACCTTACCCCGAACAACGCGGTCCTGGGCAAAAGCACTCAACGACAGAAAAGCAAAAAGTAAAAACAGTAAAGTTTTCCTCATATATAGTTGATTGATTTGATGTGTTCTTTTGTCTCATATTCTTCGTGGGCAGCCAAAATGCTACCGGCCGTACCCAACGGATTTAAAAACTTTCAAGGAGTGGATCTTGTCGCTTAAACGGATATTCACCAGGTACATCCCGTCAGGGTAAGCTGACAAGTCCAAAGACGTATTGCTTTCACAGCACGTCTCCTGGATCAACCTGCGGCCAATAACATCCGTCACGGAGAGGGTTGCTAAGGTCGGAATATTACCGGATAAATGAAATATGCCGTCAACAGATGGGTTAGGAAACAGGGCCAGCACCGGACGGTCAAACACCTCTTCTACCCCCACCACTGGTATTTCAAACACATAGGGTGCGTCGTCCGAGGGATGGGCTGTTCCGACCGGAAGGGTGGCTGCTCCATCCAGCAACACATACTGTATAGACGAAAATCCGACATAATTACGCACGTCGCCAGATCCATTAACCGGTTGTGACGCCAGTGCCGTGGTCGTACCATGGTTTATCATGACCATCGATGACAAGTCACCGTTAGCCTGGAAGTGGTTATGTTGTGATTGCTGAAATAATTTGAGATACCCACGCCGGTTGAGGTAAATGCCGTATTGAAGTTTATGCGAGACGAGGGCAAAGGATACCGCAGCCGTTGTATTTTCATAAAAGTCGGTATTACTGGCGTCATAAGTATTCGGCATAATGACGGTTGAATGCAGTAAATCCAGGCCATCATTGTAGTTGAGTTCGCCGTAATAGGCCGCCAACGGCTCGTCCCGGTGGTTGGATACCCATACCTTTCCCGCATAACGGCTATCCTCCCCTATAAACCCGGTGATCATACCATTGCGCCGGATATGCGATGTCAGAAGTTCGCCGGTAACGCCGCCTTTTAAAAAATTAAACAGCGCGTTGTCATCATTTTCCACAAACAATACTTTCTTCGATTTCCTGATCGCATTCCGCAGCTCAATCTGGCCCGGATCATTGGCGGTATTGGTGTGCAGGACGCGGTATTTTGCATGCAGTGCTTCCAGCCGTTGAATAAAGGCATCCCCCTTTCCGGGCGCGGTAACAACAACGATCGTGTCGTTCATGCTTCCCGCGGTCTCCACAAAATAATTCATGAACCCTGTGTTGGATGACAGCCCTTCACTGCCGCTTAGAATCACCTCATAGTTTCCGTCTTCTTCATCCAGCGGTACGGTTACCTCCGTTGGTCCCGATAATATTTCGAGCGAGGGCAAATGAATGGCATGACCATGAAGAAGCTGGATGACATGGATGGAATCCGCTACAAGCTTGTCCTGAACCGACGAAAAATCAGCAGCGTTGTAAACTGAGACCGATCCTGTCCCGAAAATGTATCCGGTTTTATCTTCGTTAATACACAGGGCGGTCCGGTCGTCAACACCAATGCCGGTGATGTGCTCGCCCGTTTCCAAAAACCAGTTTCCAATGAAGGGGAGCAGGCGACCTACCCGGCCGCGTTCCGTAAAATGGGAATCAAAGATGTATCCCGGAAACAATGGAAGAAAGTCGTCCGCCAATGCAATATTGTTGTGCCTGAAATTGCCGAGTGTTTCATCCGGGTAAACGGAACCATGTTCGGCAGTGAATATCACGCCGGAAAGTATAGCCATTCCGGCAGACGTACCGGCAATGACCCCGCCCGCATTGAACTTGTCGATAATAGCCTGGGCGGTCTTTGTATTCCTGTAATGATCATAATAGACGTACTGGTCACCGCCTTTGAAGAAAAATACGTCGTATTCCACCAAAGCATCGTAGGTGCTCTGAAGGTCTGCAACGGCACGGCTGTCGATCTTGAAGTTAGTTGCCGTTACGGCCCCCAGCGCCACGAAGTAGTCGGGAATAAAATTGGTTTCATCAGCATAGCTGATCACGGCTACCTTTTTGTTGGCGGAATGTTCAACCGCCCAGGCATAAGGCGTGTCACTCCATCCGCCTTCAGACTCACTCCCGCCTCCGACCAATACAATCTTTCCCTGTGCGATCACTATTGACTGAAGGCCAAGCCAAAGCGCGATAAAAATTGTAAGTGCTTGCCGCCACATCCGTTCCGGTGTTAATTTTCGGGACTAATCTAGTGAAAACGGCGCATACCATATCAAACAGATATACGAACGGAGTACCCTGGTGCTTTATACATCGTTTTTAACCAATTTTAGAAATGATCCGTCATGATCATTTCCAAAGACCTGGATATTATTTGAAACTGATGGTGACCGTTTCACCATCCCGGATAGATTTTTCAAAAATGGTTTTGCCTTGTTGAGTAACCCTGACCCGCAAACGATCGCGTGAGCGTTGAACCGAAACATCGAACGAAGTATTAAATGCTTTGATATTGCTCAATTCAAAATGATCCCAGGCGGTGGGAATCCGCGGGCGCATGATGAAGGAATGGAGTCCGGTCGGCGTCATGCCCAGCACGCCCTCGGTAAAAATTCTGCAGTATAATGCGCTCTCGGCAGAGAGATGTGCCATATCGCCTTCCGGCCACGCTTCCACGACATAAGGTGTGTGAAATCCCAGCAGCCTCCGGGAAGCGTAAGTCTGGAGTTTCACCAGGCTCCTGTCGGCTGCGCCGGCTTTAAAGGCACCCCTGAACGCGTACAATGTACCACGGTCCCAGAAAACACCTGCCTCCTTTGTCTCTGGATTGTCCTCGATCTTTACCCCGTTGTCTGTCCACAGGTGGTTAAACAATGCATCCAGCGTTCCTTCTTTCCTGTTCTCAATTCCCATCACCAACGGCAGGCATATCCAGCTTCGCAGGGTCGTGTTTTCCTTGTAGTATTTATAGGTATGCAGTCCGTTGACTTCTGCACCAAAATATTTTTCAATAGCCTCTGCCATGGATTTTGCTTTCGCGTTGTAATCCCTGCTGATGGAAGCCGGCCTTCCCAACGCCCGGGCTAATGTTGCCGCGTGCAGCAAGGCGCCATAGTGCAACGAAGAAGTGGAAAGATTGGCCGTCCCCGTGGGAAATCGTCCTTCGAGCTCATCACTTGTCGACGTTACGACGCCGTCGGTGTTCTTTTTGCTTTCACTGTAATTGATACCCCAGGCAATTAATGGCCAAAGCTCTTCGGCATATTTCCTGTTCCCGGACGTAAGCGCAAACTGACTTGCACCCAAAGCGAGCATCGCGGCGTCGCCCCTGTCTTTGGAACAACAGGGAAGGTCACCGTTCATTTCGAAAGAAGACCAGATCTTCTCGCCTGGTGGCGGCAGGTGTTTGAGGAACATCCGATAGGTGTTCAACGCGGCTTCGTTCCCGACGTCATAACCGAGGTACGGAAAAAAGGGACCGCTGTACTCTGCCTGATCGTTTGCCCATATGCCGGTGTAATATCGGCCACCGCCGGGAGAGTGAATGAGACCCATCTTTGTATCAAAGATGCTCTCGGCCGCGCGGATCTTTGAAAAGTAGAACAACGTATTCAGGACACTGTCGGGCGAGCGCATCATGAGATTATTTTTCATCGTGGTCAGGAAAGCGTCGCGTTGCGCCTGCACTTCCTTAAACGACGCGCGGACCGTTGGTTCATCATTTAACCGGGCAGTAAAGTAAACGGCAAATTCATACTTGCCGGATGGCTTCAACCTGATGGTGGGGGCGGCGTCATGATACACGTCACGCCTATACGTGCCATGGAACCCCTGCTCCGATTTGGTCCAAAGGGTCTGTCCAACCGTGGCTTCGATCGTACTGTCCGATACATTGACCAGGGTCCATTTTTCCAAGAACATGCGGTCCGTCATTGAAGGCATGAGGGTTCGAATCACCTTCAACCCCTGCTGCCGGCCATGGTAAAAATTCAATTTCCCGTTAATGACGACGGAGTCTACAATACCCGGTTCAAAGATCCTGTTTTGGACCGTGATCACAGGGAGCACATCGTCGTTGTAAACTTTCCGCAGGTACGCGCGGTAGTTCATCCAATCCGGTTCATTCGTCCGGATCAATGTTCTCAGCTGGGGAAAGATAATATCGCGCCGAATCCGCAAGGTGCGGCCCTTATCAACTTCATAATGTATGATGCCGGCAACGTTTTGTCCTGCCATTTCCATATTGTCGCCGTGGGGAAGGACGGATGCGTGCTGCAGGTCCCATACAATAGCATCTTCTCCATGCAACCGCCAGAAAATCTTTTCACTGTTCATTTCCTGTGCTGCCGCGCTGGCTATCGAGCTCATTGCAGCAAGAAGAAGTAGCCCAACCCTGTTTACCATCATGTCTGTTATGTTATCCCTTGCGTATTCGTTATCAAATCAAAAAATATCAATTTGCATCAACGATCACAACCTGTAGTGTCCTGACACGCGCTGGCTGAACGCTACACTTCGTGCATCAACGGTTGACTCCCGGCAAAAGCATCCCTATTCCGAATCTTGCGAGAGATTCCGTTAACATTAGTCCCGACAACGGTGCTCACTGACGAATCCATCTTTACGAGCGCAACAAAACGGTTACATGGAACACATCAGCCTAGAGGCGCGTGATCTGACCATCAAACAAAGTAACAAAATCACCCGGACCAAACTTGTTGCCGGAAGGCAGCCGTTAGTGAAAGGAGGGTTGCACGGAATGGCTACCGGCAACCTCCTTTTTTAACAATGATGGCGCAGCATCATTTCCTTTTGATAAAAGCGGCGATCGCAATGACTATCACAACAGCAGACAGGATCACGGCCCAGTAATTCAGCCGTCGGGCGGTCCCCTGCATAACATAATCGCCCAGCATAAATTTGATCGGGAGTGGCCGCCAGTAAAGCGTTGAACCGCTTACCGAATCCGCGTTGGTATCCACCACGTCCCACGGCATATTTATGATGTGCGTGAATTTTGCCCCGCCTGCCGCCGCAATCATAAAATCCAGGCGCGACTTAATCGATGAATAGGATTGTTGGTAATCAGCTGCCACTGATTCCGTGGGAAACCCGATATTCAAACTATCCAGCATTTGCAGGAAAAACGCGTCTTCAAATGCATCATCCTCCGGCTCATCTTTTGAAAGCCACGAAAACATAACACCCCTATAGTGTTGCAGCGAATCGAACCAATGCGCTGCCAGTTTATTTTTTTTCATGGCTTGCTCCAGGGCCGTCAAATGCTCTTCATAGACGGCAGCAATCATATAATGATCATAGATCTTCGCTGTCAAAAATTCGAGGTATACGCTGTCGGCTTTGGAAATTGATCTTCCTGAAGCAGGAAGGCGCTCGATAAAAGCAAAGTCCTCTGCAGCGAAGAAATCACTTTGCGGAAAATGGCGAAACCGGTTAATGGACGCGTAGGTGTCGGTATAATCTATGTAGCTGTAGAACCAGCGGAACCGCTTATGAAATGTGGATCGAATCCGGAACAGGCTGTCGTCCGGAGTATCCATTGTTTTATTGGCCTGCCCTGCCGATGTAAAACTCCGCTGAAACCTGACCGTGTACTTCGGCCTGGGCGTCTCCTTCACGTTGGCGTCAGGCGTCTCTGTCATGCGTTCCATCTCAGCCTCCCATCCATCGCCAGGTCGTAACCCAAACATGTTATCATTTAAAAAAGAGGAGTCGACACCGGTGAACAAGACGGTCCGGTCAATCGCGCCATCGGGATGAACGGTCGATTCCACCGTGATCTTTTGCTCACAGCGCACAAACAGCGCGAGGAGCGGGATCATGTACACCATTGAAAGTTTTTTAGATACCATATGACTTAATTTTAGCGCACCGGTTTTTACAATCAGCGCATGTACCATCCGTTTTTTCTCTACATGCCGTGACGTATTCATAGAATAATGATTTCGTACCGCCTCGGGCTACTGGCTTCTCACGCAAAGCGCGCCGCGACTGACGGTGAAACAGATCTTGTGTAAGGGCAACAGTTCCCCTGGTATCGACAGGCGTGTTTTTCGTTATACTGCCGCGCCGGAATTCAGAAATGAAAAACATAATCATGACGGCGGATACTGCCGCGAGCGCATAGCGCATGGGACCGACTTGCAGGAACGCATAACATCTTTGAATGAACATTGGCGCCGATGCAACGTCAATAATGCCGCGCATTACCTGGTTAACCGATGCCGGGTTTGCCGGCGCAGACACGAACGCGCGTGCCGGGGAAATACTATTAAGATACTCTTTCATCTCCCGAACCCTTTCAAGCTCACGTTGGCAGGCAGCACAGAAACTGATGTGCTCATTAAACTTCCGTTTTTCGCGGTCATCCAGCACATCGTACAGATATATCATTCTTTTGCAATGTTCACATTTCATACTGATCTGTTTGTTGATAATGTTTTTGTAGCAGCGTGCTCATTTTTAACCGCGCGTGGTACAAATTCCCTTTGACGTTGGCCGCTGACATTGACAGTGCCGCGCATACCTCGGGAACCGCCAACCCTTCAACATCGCGCAAAATAAAAACCGCCTTCTGCTTCGGCGTAAGGGTGGAGGCCATTTTAAATACGATGTTGTTCAATTCCTCGTTCAACAATGCTTCATCTGCCGACGTGCTATCGGGACTATCCGGCAGGTCCATCATTCGTTGCGTCGCGTGATGCTTCCATCGGGATGATTTCAAAACATCGAGACAGAGATTTGACGTTATCTTATACAGCCACGTAGTAAGTTTTACGGTGCTGTCGTATCGGTGAATGTCTTTCCACAGCCTGATAAACGTTTCCTGCGTTGCATCCTGTGCATCTCCGCGATCGCCCAGAAACCGGCAGGATAACCTGAAAACGAACGCATGGTACTTCTCTACGAGTATCCGGAAAGCGGCATGGTCTCCGGCCACTGCCTTTTCAAGAGCTTCCTTGGTCACCAGGTTATGCATTCATAACAATATAAGACTGATACGACGATATCCCCACCCGGTCAAACGTGCTTTCTCAAATACCTGATATATTTTCACGCATCGTTGTTTATCGGCGTACGACACCATGGGAAACCGTGAATGTGTTAATTTTAAGCAGTCAAGAAATCACTCCCATGAAAGCAACGCTGGTACACGTTCACGTCAAACCCGACTTCATACCGCTTTTTATCGCGGCCACCCGGGAAAATCACGAGCATTCGATAAATGAAAATGGCAATTTTCGTTTCGACATCCTCCAGGACGCCAGCGACACCGGGAAATTCATATTATACGAAGTCTACACGTCGGAAGAATCCGCCGCAAAACATAAAGAGACAGCCCATTATATCCGGTGGCGGGACACTGTCGCGCCGTGGATGGCGAAACCACGGGAAGGCGTAAAGCATGAACTGTTGTTCCCGGCTTCAGCATGATGACCACGCAGCGACCTTTTAACCTTGCATCCACACCGCGTTTGTATTTCGGCGCAGGGAAAATCTCCCTGCTCCCTGACCTGGTGAAAACATTTGGCCCCCGGATCGCCCTCGTCACCGCTGCAGGCTCTTTTGACAACGGGCTATTCGGCGCGCCTTTGCTGGAGAATCTGACAAAGCAGTCCATCACCTTCAAGCGTTATGTGATCGACCGCGAACCGACACCCGGCATGATCGATGACGGCGTGACGGAACTTTCCGTTTTCCGGCCTGCCGTGGTGGTGGCCATCGGTGGCGGGAGTGTACTCGATGCCGGGAAAGCGATCGCAGCCATGCTTACAATCGATGAACCGGTGAAGGATTACCTCGAAGGCGTTGGCACGAAAAACCACCCCGGTACAAAACTTCCGTTTATTGCCATCCCAACGACCGCTGGCACGGGCAGTGAAGCGACTAAAAATGCGGTTATCACTGAAACCGGCGCACATGGTTATAAGAAATCACTACGTCATGATAATTTCGTACCGGATATTGCTATCGTCGATCCGGCGCTTACGCTGGGTTGTCCTCCTCCGCTGACTGCAGCCAGTGGTATGGATGCCTTCACCCAGTTGCTGGAATCATTTTTATCGACAGCGGCCAATCCTATAACGGATGGGCTGGCTTACGAAGGATTGAAGGCGGTTTCCCGTTCCTTAATGAAAGCCTGTACGGACGGATCAGACCCCGAAGCGCGCACCGACATGGCCCTGGCGGCATATTTATCAGGCATCACATTGGCAAACGCAGGTCTTGGACTTGTACACGGATTTGCAGGATCGCTCGGCGGACGGTTCAACATTCCCCATGGCGTAATCTGCAGTACCATGATGGCACCGGTAAATAAAATCACGGTGCGAAAGCTGCGCTCAGAAAAGAATAATCGCGCAGCTTTGATAAAATATGCAGTAGCGGGCAGATTGTTTTCGACTGAGGAGGACAAATCAGATGACTACTACATCGACTCCCTCCTGGAGACCATACACCGCTGGACACACGAGATGCGCATACCCGGTCTTGCCCAAAGCGGCGTAACGCCTGACCGTTTTGAAGACATCGTCAACGACACGGACAACAAGAATAATCCCGTACGGCTCAATCATGAGGAAATGCTGGAAGCGCTCAACGGCTGAAACACGTTTGCTTAATCCTGCAACGTTGCTCCGTATTCCACAATCAGCGATTCAACTACGTCCCGCATTTGCTTTTCATCGGTAAAAGTTTCGTACGAAGCAAAGGTCATCTCGCCACGCGGTGGCAGAATTTTCGACTTGAGGGGATAGGGACCACTGATGCCGATGTACCACGTTTCATCCTCAGCATATCGATATTTAAACGCATACAATGCCTGACGCTTTCCCTGGTAAGAAATATTCATCACTTTCACCAGCTGGCTTATTTCCGGCAATCCTTCGTCATAATCCATATATTCCCAAAGATCGCTTTCCGCGAATTTCTCGCGTGAAAGATGCCGGGCGTTGTACAATTTCTCTTTGCCTTGAGTTTTAAGAATTTCATAAAAACGGAAACGGTACAACGGATGATTGGCAATCCTGTCAACATCCTCCTTCTTCAAGGCAACACCATTCCGGAGAAGAATACCGCCGGTGATCACCATCGTAGGAATATCGCCCGACCGATGCAACGCTTCCACAATCGCCCTGACATCGGGATCGAATGGAACAGCACTCATCAGCCCGGCAAGCGCGCTGAACCGGCCGTTTTCATCATTGCTTCCGGGCAAAATGCCCTGACTGATTTCCTTACCAATCCGGTGAACCATTTCGATAACGCGCTTTTCAACATCGGCTGACAGTGCACCACTATCCAGTGCCATTTTTGCGAGATCAAGCAGCGGGTAAGCGTACTCAAAACGCGCCTCCGCAATAAGCAGGTCCGGAAGTACGTAATTGAGCAATGACAATGAATCGTAAAAAGGATAAAGAACAGTATACCCGTTGAACTTTCTTTGTGACTCGTCCGCGTTGAACAGGTCAACTATCTCCAGACATGCCGCTTGCGTCTTCAGCGATGCGAGTACGGATAATGCGACGTCCCTCGCCGGGGTACTATCCGGCTGATGATGATAAACCTCTTTAATAAAATCAACCGTGGTCTCGTCATTAACGTCTTCGAGAACACTGAACAATTTTTCCTTTGTACTGGTGTACCGTTCAACGTCATCCGGGTACATTGCCCTGATGGCGTCGTAAATCTTCGGCAGATCCTCCTTTTCGAAACGATGTCCGGCAATAGCCTGTTTTGCCAATGCCCGGGTTGTCGAATCCTTCGATGCAAGATCTTTCATGAGCAGGTCGGTTTTATCCGTAAGGACACTCCAGGTTGGCTGCGGTTCAATCCCGAGCTCCCCAAAAAACTTTTCAGGAAGATTGGATTGCGCATGATCGGCCGGCAGATAGGCAAGGAGGGAATAAAGCTTCCTGCCGGCGAGTATTATTTTCAAGCGACGGATGGCGTTACTTACCCGCGACCTGAAATAGGTCTCCTGGAAAACGTACCCCTTCTCTGTTATAATTTTCTCAGCAATGACAGAATCATTGTCAGACAGGAATTCACTTTGCCGCGGTTTAAAAAAAGATTCAATATCGCGTTGTTCCTCATACAGGGAAACCTCCTCGTTTGACACCACGTAGAGGATGCCGGTTTTTTCATCAAGGATATTATACGTGCTGGTATTCTCCGTATTCACGCCTGAGGTAGTTTCGGCGAAAAAAGTTTTCGGCACGGTCAAAGTTATTCCTTGCGGAAAAGCCACAGATTTTACCGCCGTTTGTTCATAGGGAAGAAAGCGGAAGGATGTTAAAAAATCGTTTTCTTCGAGAGACTGACCAGCCGGAGCAGTCGCGATCATGAGGTAATACCGGTTGCCGCGTAGCACCATTTTACCCACCGTCCGCGCATCGGCACTTACATCGAAAGTAAAGGCGTGTCCTTTAAATCCCCGGATATCGATATCACGCCGGAAAAGATTATATCCTTTCATCTGGGCTATTACGGTGTGCACCATCTGTTCGTAATACACGCTGTCGTTACTCGAGATATATCCCGCGGGAAAATCATTGAACCGCATGACACGCGTCTCACCGGTTCTGCCATCAGCCGAGTAAAACAGGTGCAGCTCGTACTTTCCACTGCCGTCGGGGTTATCGGGCCGGAGTACATTGCTGTTAACCTTGCCCTTCATGCGAACAGAAAACGCACCTTTCGGGTCGATGAAATCGTGTTCATCCGTTTCCTTAAAGGGTTTCGTGCGGAACGATGCAAAAAA
This sequence comes from Ohtaekwangia sp., assembly GCA_035628815.1. Lineage (GTDB taxonomy): Bacteria > Bacteroidota > Bacteroidia > Cytophagales > Cyclobacteriaceae > Ohtaekwangia. The sequence continues at coordinate 18,522 of DASPJC010000034.1, forward strand.
TTTGTTTGCCGCTGCGGAATTTGCAACATCCTTCGACGGGCCGGTCATCAACATATAAAGTGTATTCTCGCGGCGCAGGAGCATTGCCCTGAAGAATTCATCACCGATACCATAACTTATTTCCCTGCCTTCAAGCCCGCCGAGTGTCACGTCATGGCTCTTGCCGGAGCGTTTGCTGATGCTTGCTTCCATTTTATCAAAGAT
>DASPJC010000035.1:0-4529 GCA_035628815.1 Ohtaekwangia sp.
GTAGCAAAAAAAGAAAAGACGCAGAAATGTGGATAACTCGAAACGAGTTACCCACATTTCCGCTAATGACTACAATTACAATAACAATAAATGATCTAGATTTAAGAAAGAAACGGTCAACGCCTCCCAGGCAAGCTCAAACTGCTAACTTGCAACCTGTAACTTGTAACCTGTAACGTTAACCTTGGACCGAAAAAACAAAGCTCTCGAATGGAAAGACTTTCTCGACGAGAAAGTACTGTACTACAACCAGCCGTCGTTCATTGCGAACGATCCGGTTTCGATTCCGCACGCCTTCCGTAAAAAACAGGACATCGAGATCAGCGGACTGTTTGCAGCAGTGCTTGCCTGGGGGCAGCGGGTTACGATTATCCGCAAATGCAGGGAACTTTTGGCAATGATGGACAACGAACCCCATGCCTTTGTGCTCGGCCATAGCCCGGGCGATCTGAAACCGCTTCTGGACTTTAAGCACCGGACGTTTAATACCGTCGACACTATATATTTCATGCAATGGCTGAAATGGTTCTACCGGCAACATGATTCCCTCGAACAAGCCTTTGAAGTGCCGCCCGGCGATGTCACCATCGAACAAGGACTGGTGAGTTTTGAGCATTTATTTTTCAGCTTACCCGATGCACCGCACCGTACGCGAAAACACATTTCGACACCGGCGCGCAAGTCGACCTGCAAACGATTAAGCATGTACCTGCGGTGGATGGTGCGCGACGATGACAAGGGCGTAGACTTCGGCCTTTGGAAAAAGATAAGTCCAGCCCAGCTTGTGTGCCCGTGCGACCTGCATGTCGACCGGGTAGCCCGCAAACTGAAGTTGATCCGCCGGCGGCAGACCGATTGGCAGACGGCGCTGGAGTTGACTGAAAATCTCCGCAAGCTTGATCCACTTGATCCCGTCAAGTATGACTTCGCGTTATTCGGACTTGGAATAGAGGAGGGGTGGGGAAGGTGACCTTACTTTTCGGGTGCAGCGCCGCCTTTAACTGTGAGTAAAAATGAAGCAGGTCGGAGACTTATGATGTATGTTTTAGTGTCACATTAAATACTTCCAACGCCGGTTCAGGAAGAACAGTTGAACGGCAGTATTGGATGATGGATGATGTGAACACAGATGACGGCAACGATGGCGAAGTTAGTTCAGGCGTCAGGCTTTACAGTTTAAAATGATTCTAAATTAACATTTTTTCAAACCTCCATAGCGTTCCGTTGCTACCTTTCCGACCATTTGTACTGAGGGAGAAATGCCGGAAGAAACGGCTGATTTCCTCATAATTTATTGTGCAACGCTTTAAATAAATTTGAAAAAATGAGTTCCGATAGTAGATTTGTGCCGCTTGTTTTGAAAACGGACACTGAACCTCACATGATAAAACACTTTACTTCCGCTTGCAAGTCCCTCCTCTTAGTTTTCGTTTTCGCATTATTCCACTTCAGCTCCAGCGCACAGGACATTCCCACAGAACCTGAAGCCATCAAGGCGGGTGAGACGCTTTTTAATGCGAATTGTAAGGCTTGTCACCGTGTAAAACAGAAATTAGTTGGTCCACCATTGGCCGGTGTAATCGAAAGGGCACCCTCCATTGAGTGGATCAAGTCTTTTATACACAATTCCTCGGCCGTGATTGCCAGTGGCGATCCCTACGCCAACCGTCTTTATAACGAGTATAATAAAACCCAGATGACCGCTTTCACCGGGCTGAAAGATCAGGACATCATGAACATTCTCGGTTACGTCGAGGCGGAAGCAAATAAAGCAGATGCTCCTCAGCCAACACCCATAAATGGCCAACAACCGCCGTCCACCGGCGGAAACGATTATCTGAACATCATTCTCATCGGGATGGTCATTATCCTGGTGTTGCTCCTTGTTATATTAGGCTTCCTGGTTTCTGCCCTGAAACGTTTTCTGGATCAGAAGCCGTTAACGGAAGAAGAGAAAGAAATTGTTCACTCGCCCATTTCAATAGGATCGATCACCCGCAGCTCCGGCTTCATTTTCATCGTGGTATTCCTTGTCGCAGCGCTGGGGTTCAAAGCCGTGATCAACGGGTTGTTCTCTATCGGTGTTCAGCAGGGCTATGCGCCCCGTCAGCCTATCGCTTTCTCACACAAGGTCCATGCTGGTCAGTATGAGATCGATTGTAACTATTGCCACACCGGTGCCATGAAAGGAAAGAATGCAACCATTCCTTCCGTGAACATCTGTATGAACTGCCACAACCAGATCAAGCAAGGTACCCTTACCGGCGAAAGTGAAATAGCATTGATCGTGAAAGCGTATGAGAAGAACGAGCCGATCGAATGGGTGCGTATTCACAACCTGCCCGACCTGGCTTATTTTAACCATTCCCAGCACGTGAATGTCGGTGGTGTCGAGTGCCAGACCTGTCATGGTCCCGTTCAGGAAATGGATGTTGTTCGTCAGCACTCCTTATTAACGATGGGATGGTGTATTGATTGCCATCGTAAAACTGATATCGACACGACCAAGAACAAGGCGTACTATGATCGCCTGCTGGAAGGTCATAATAAAGGCGGTAACAAACCGCTGAAAGTTGAAGACATCGGTGGGCTGGAATGCTCCAAGTGTCACTATTGATCATTTATAAACAAGAGTTCACGTCGCGATAAACGAGATATGGAAGAATCTAAGAAGGTATACTGGAAAGGCATGGGGCAACTGACAAACCATCCTGAGTTTGTAAAAAATGCTCAGCATGAATTTGCGCAGCCCGGTCCGGAGGAAGATTTGGGTCATTCCCGCAGGGATTTCTTAAAGATGATGGGTTTTGGTATGTCAGCCGTAGCGTTGGCAGCCTGTGAAGCTCCTGTCCGCCAGGCGATCCCGCATGTTATCAAACCCGATGACATGGAGCCCAGCATCCCGAACTACTATGCCTCGACCTATACCAATGGCGGAGATTATTGCAGTATCCTGGTTAAGACCCGTGAAGGTCGTCCTATTAAAATAGAGGGTAACGCTCTTTCGGGTGTAACCAAAGGTGGTGTCAGCGCACAGGTCGAAGCTTCAGTCCTTTCTTTATATGATAACGACCGTCTTCGTGGTCCGAAGAAAGGCAACGACCGGATCAGCTGGGAAGACCTGGATAAAGAGGTAAGCGCGCAGCTTGCGGAGATTGCCGGCAAAGGTGGGCAGATCCGCATCCTCAGCAACACGATTTTAAGTCCGAGCACGAAAGCCGTTATCGAAAGATTCCGTGCCAAGTATCCGACAGCACAGCATATTCAGTACGACCAGACATCACATTACGGGATGGTGAAGGCGAATGAAGAGTCATTCGGCTCGCCCACGATACCTTCCTATGATTTCAGCAAGGCATCGGTGATTGTCGGTGTCGGTGCTGACTTCCTGGGAACCTGGTTGTCGCCCATCGAATTCACCCGGCAGTATGGGGAAACCCGTGCGGTCAGTGAAAACAAGCGCGAGATGTCGCGTCACTACCAGTTTGAATCGATCCTGTCGATCACGGGAGCGAATGCCGATTACCGGACCATGATCAAACCTTCGGAAGAAGGTGCTGTTGTAGTTCAGCTTTATAACCTGATCGCGGCAAAGGCAGGGCGGGGAGCTGTTAGCGGTGGCGTTGAGAAGCAATATCTCGCGAAGGCCGCAGAAGATCTTTGGGCAAGCCGCGGGAAAGCATTGGTTGTAGCCGGTTCCAACGATAAGGCTATACAAATATTGGTCAATGGTATCAACGATATGCTCGGCAGTTATGGTACGACCATCAACCCGGCGCTTACGGTAAATTACCGGCAGGGCAATGATCAGGCGATGACCAGCCTGGTCAATGATCTCGAAAGCGGTTTTGTTCAGGGCATTGTGATCTACAACTGCAACCCCGTCTATGATCACCCGCTGGGCGCAAAGATCGCTGCAGCGTTGAAAAATGTGCCGCTGTCGGTTTCGACAAACATCAAGGCGGATGAAACCGGTTCACTGGCAAAGTACCAGGCACCCGATCATCATTTCCTGGAATCATGGAACGATTCGGAGCCGAAGAAAAATCATTTCAGTCTCACGCAGCCCACGATTACACCGATCTTTAAATCGCGCGCGGCACAGTCCAGTTTCCTCAGTTGGGCAGGTGAGAGCCAAACAGACTATTTCGAATTTGTAAAAAATAACTGGCGTTCGCGATTTACGGGCGCCGGCGGGTTCCAGGCATTCTGGGATCAGTGCCTGTACGATGGCGTGTATGAGCTTCCGGTGGAAGCGCAAAGTGTGGCGTTCAATGGTGACGTCAACGGTGCCGCTACTGCGATCAGCAATAATTACAAGACCGGCCAGTGGGAACTGGTCGTCTATGAGAACGGCAGCGTCGGTAACGGTTCACAGGCCAACAACCCGTTGCTGCAGGAACTTCCCGACCCGATCACCAAAGCGGTGTGGGACCACTATGTCACGGTCGCCCCCAAAGATGCCGTGGCGGACGGCGATAAAATCAAATTTGCGGAAAGCCATACCAAATACGCGATCATCACGGTTG
>DASPJC010000036.1:0-5143 GCA_035628815.1 Ohtaekwangia sp.
AACGTGGAGCTTCGACCCGGGCAAGCAGGTAATTAATATCATGGTACCGAGCCCGGCGGAGAAGGTGGAAATAATGATTGACCGGTAAGGTAATACCCGTCACAGAAAGACGCAGACGGATTATCTTCTGCGCCGGAATTAGTTTGACTTTCTTTCACTTTCTACCGTATACACGAAACTGTCGCCGCGATAGTAGCCATAGTTAAATTCGATGGGATGTTTATGCTCGTCGTAGACCAGGCGTTTCCGGAACAACACGGGATCGTCCGAAGCGGTATTCAGTTTTTTATGAATGTTTGCCGGTGCCTTTATAGCGGTCAGCTCTTCGTATGAGAGCGATGCCCTGACCTTGTATTTTTCTTCCAGGATTTCGTAAAGTGGTTTGCTGAAGTCCTCGTTTCCCGTCATGCCGATGGACGGATTGAAATATGAAATAAAGTAAACAAAGGGGAAATTCTCTTTACCACGCAACCTTTCCAGGCATAGGACATGGGTGGATGGTTTCAGGTCAAAAAATGAAAGAACACTTTTTTCGGGGATCACCCAGCTTAAATGCAGTTCGAAATTGTGAACGGGAATGCCCAGGGCTTTCATCTCCTGCGAAAAGCTAAGCCAGTTTTTTGCTCGGCCGAATACCCCTTTCGTTGAGACGGTTGTACCGAAACCTTTTTTGCGTGTGAGTATACCTTCGTTCACCAGTTTGGAAATGGCGTGGCGAAGGGTATTCCTGGAGATCCGGAGCTGGACGGAAAGCTCGACTTCGTTGGGAAGTAACTTTCCTTCCTGGTATTCTTTCTTTTTGATGAGCTCCCGTAAAAGCATTTCCGCCTGTATGTGCAGCGGGGTGGAGCTGTTATGATCTATTTCTATTTTCACTTTTTTTGTAAGGAATTTGAAAAGCTCAGGCCAATTTTAATCATTTTAATTGAACAAAGCGGTAAAATAATTTCCTTAATTGTTCTTGCGGGATGTTCATTCGGGATGAACGAACCGGTGCCGAGGCAGGTGAGTGGTAATGGTCAGCTCCTGGCGGCGTGCCCCTGAACACTGCATATGAGCACAAGTTATCCCCGGAGACGCGCTTTGACGCCCCCGGGAATGCACTCGTGTGTTCTTAATTGGTTGTAATCTCTTTAACGGTAGTATAGTTGTACACATTGGTACTGTTCACCTGCTTGTTAATGCGCGCACCTACTCTGAGGAAATATTTTCTGGAGTAGTCCGGGAAAATTCTTTGTGAACCCGTGCCGATACCACCAGGCCAGCCGGTAGTAATGGAAACGGTTTCACCTAAAACCGGCAAAGTGGCGCCCGTTAACTTGGTCGAGAAGTTCGGGCTATAACTGAAGTCGCCGACATATTGTGTCTCGCTGACAAACAACCAGACTTCCTGCAATGCCTGTTGATAATCCGGATGAATCGTGCCGCGATCGATCCTGACCTGGATAGTGGCCGTGCCGTCGTCATTTACCACGGGCTCGCCCACCCACTCGATGCGCAGGAAGGGCTCAACCTCATAGTTCTTCTCCACAGTACCGGCGATGTGGATTGTTTCCTCTGGCAATGAAACGAAGGCGCCTGATGGCGTTACACCATAGTCACCTTTGAACACCTTGTTGTTGTTAAACGTCCCGTCCATCATGGCATACATGTCGTATGGCGTGGGCGTTTCACTCCAGCTGTATTCCATCATCCTGATGCGGACGCCGGTGCCACCGATTGCCGTTTGAAAAGGCTCGCCGGTTTCTGCATCGACGATGGAACCTCTGAACGTTTCCGATGGAGCAGGATAATTATCTTCTTCGCAAGAAGTAATACCTGCAACGAGAAGAAACGACATTACAATATATTTGATGCTTTTCATACTCGGGTATTTTGAATTGGATTAGAAACCAGGGTTTTGTTTTGTGTTCGGGTTCTTGTTGATTTCCCCTGCAGGAATCGGCTGGTAGTAGTACCGTGTGTCGAAAGTAAAGATGTACTGAAAACCAGCGCGCGGCTCCTGAAACTTGACAGAGTGAAAATACTTTTGCGCGTCGGTTGAATAGAATGTATTCAGAATTTTCCAGCGCCTGTTATTCTGTTCTTCGTGAAGAACTCTCCACCGCTTCAGATCCCAGTAGGTCTTGTTCTCAAAGGCGAGTTCCTTGCGTCGCTCGGTACGGACGATATTGATATTGTCGAGGTCCGCTTCACTGGCCAGCAGGTCTGCGCCGGCGCGTTCCCGGATACTGTTAATGTTGGTGAAAGCGACGGTCAGGTAGTTGTCGCCGGCGGCACCCGCCAGGTGTAATTCGTAAGCCGCTTCCGCCTGGTTCAACAGAACCTCTGCATAACGGATCTCGATCCAGCTTTGGGTAGAATTATGGCCTGTCGTAGGACCGCTTTCAGCCAGGTATTTGGCAAGATACAAACCGCCGATGTTCCCGAAGTCCCAGTTGGAAGCAGGACCACTGATCCCCGCAGCTCTCATGGTTGCGCCATGAGGGTCGCCCGGCTCCAGGTTTACAAGCGGATTTGAACCGAGGCTTGGTGCCAGAATGAGATTCGGATTAGCCATATCTGCAACATTGCCGATATCCCCTTCGTTGGCCAACGCCGGGATTCCACCACTGGCGTCTCCGGTCCATATACCGCGACGGATATCAATAACCTGGCCTCTGAAAACGTCATGCGGGAAAATCACCGTTCCCCGAAGGCGCGGTTCTGCGTTTGCGAAAGCTTCCTGCGGTGAATCAAAGAGATAGTAATGCCCGTCTCCATCAATATTGTCAAAGTTCCCTTCGGCATCCTTGGCAATGCCATCAAACATTTCAACAAAGTCCATGGTAGGGTTTACTTCAGAATCGTTACCACCGGTTTTCGTCTGGTTAGGTTGTACAGACTCGTCGTAATTGTGCGTGCTATTGGTTGCATCGTAGTACTTGACGAAGATATTTTCGCTCGTTTCAGTCATGAACAATGCCCTGAAGTTTTTAGCCTGGGCGACCGGATCCCCGGCTACCCAAAGACCCTTGTACAAGGCGTATTTACCGGACTCGGTAACGATCTTTGCTGCATCGTAAGCGGCTTTGAAATAGTCGTTGGCACGTGCTGCGGGCACACCGCAAATGCGCACCTCGGTGCCGTTCTGGTCCTGCACTTCAGTGATGGTGTTGTACTTTGCTATGGATCCCGCGTGCAGCATGGCCCGCGACTTGAATGCGGCGGCAACGTATTTGTTAACACGGCCTTTTGCCGGTGAGTCTTCCGGAAGGTTCTCGATAGCATAGTCAAGGTCGGACGCGATGAAGTCCCAAATGGATTCTTCCGAAGCGCGGAAGAGGCGTGTACCTTCCATGTCAACAGAAGCCGGATAGTCTATCGTGGTTGAGATCAGGGGAACGCCGCCATATCGTTTCACCAGGGCGTAGTACGTAAAAGCCCTGTTAAAACGAGCTTCAGCCAGGTACGTTTTGGTCTCCAGTTCGCCCAGCGAAGTTGCATACGCCGGTACTTTTTCAAGCAACATATTGATATCACGGATTTCTGCATACCCTTCATCCCAATATGAAAATCCTTCGTTATCGGCACCTTGTGTATCGCGGCCGACGGCTTCACCGGTAAGTGCAGCCATCTGTTTATACATGGTTCCGCTGAAGTTGAAGCCTGAAGGATAGTAATATTTAAAGTCCTCGATGGGAAGTCTGCTATAAATCCTGGCAACATTACTTAGGACGCCTGCATTGCTACCAAATATCTCCTCTTCGCCTAACACGTTTATCGGTGCGATGTCCAGATCAGTACAGGCTGTCATCGCAACAGTCAAACCTATAGTCGTAATGATGTTTCTCAGTTTCATAAGTCGTGAGTTTTAAAATTTCGCGGTGATACCAATAGAATAGGTCTTGTTGATCGGGTAGTTGTAACCCAGATCGGTAAGGCCTGCCCGCGAAGTATCATTGGTGATGTAAAATTCAGGATCCACATATTTCAGCTTTGTAAACGTCAGCAGGTTGTACGCATTGCCGTAAATCCTGACGTTCTGTAACCCGATCCTGTTGAGTATGGCGTCTGGCAACGTATAGCCAATTTCCACGCTTTTTAACCTGACATAAGCAGCGTTTTGAATATTAAAGTCAGAAAGTGCGTTCGGGGATGATCCGGTATATGCGTATTCGCCGCCGATCCATTGTGTTGCCGGATCATAGGGGTTTGCATTCGGATCAGCGGGACGCCAGCGGTCTGTGAAATCGCTGATCGCGTTGCTGTTCGACCAAAGCGGTTGGTATAAAAATTCCCTTGCCAGGACATACTTCCTACCAGCGCCCTGCCAAAGCATTGACAGGTCTACGCCTTTCCATTGCGCGCTGACAGTAACACCATAATTAACGAGCGGAACCTGCCCGTTGTTGGCAAGCGGATGAACATCAAGTTCGTTGATCCAGCCGTCGCCGTTCCAGTCTGAGTACTGGTAATCGCCGGGCACAGATCCCCGTCCAACATAAACCGGATTATAGTAAATGTCATCCCAGTTTGTCATGCGACCGTCACCTGCATAACCCCACCAGATGTTGTTGTTCCGGTTGTTGAGGCCATTGCGCCAGTTCAGATAGGAGTTTCCTGCCTCGGCCATTTCGTAATATTTTGTTCTGGTCATCGTGTAAGAAATATTACCTTTTACCTCGTAGGTGATATCGCCGATCTTGTTTGCATGACGCAGTTCCAGTTCAAAACCGCGGTTCTGATCACTGTTAAGATTCTCCTGGGGAAGATTTGCGCCTACAATCCCCGGCAGGCTTCCGATGCGGGTTGCCAAAAGGCCGGTGCGATCTCTCTTAAAGTACTCTACCGTTGCACCCAGCAGGCCATGCCATGCATCAAAATCCAATCCGATGTTCGTGGTCTTCGCCTCGTACCAGGTTATTGAATTGTTGGCCAATCCCGTACTCCTGGAAGCGGAAACAAATGAGTTTCCAAAAATGTATCCGGCGGGAAGTCCGGTGCGGCTTCCGCCTGAAACAGGATACTGATAACCGCTCACAAACTGGTAGGTCAAACCGCTGTCATCACCGGTGATACCATATGATGCGCGAAGTTTCAGGTCATCAATAAAACCAAGTGCTGAGACATTCGTCCAGAAAGGCTCATCCGAAATTCTCCA
>DASPJC010000037.1:0-5309 GCA_035628815.1 Ohtaekwangia sp.
AACACTGGCATTGAATGAGGATGTATTTATCCGAAGTGTAAAGCCCGCCGGCTATGAACTTAAGCAGGGAAAGAAAAATGTCCAGCCGCTATTGGTGGACGTTGAGCACCTGAGCGGAAAACCACGCATAGCGGTACAGTTGGATGGAAAAGAGATCTATCAGTCGGTACTCGATTCTGCACGCTACCAGCTGGAAGCACCCATGCCGGCGGTAGCAAAAGCGAAGAAAAGCACCTACCGCATCCTGGTCAATGGCAAGGAAGCAGAAACAGGAACCATTCAGCGTTCACCGGGAAAGCTGCAAACGCCGGCCGACTACGTTGACACCCGTATGGGTACAGCACATTCACGCTGGATGATTGCACCGGGTCCGTGGATGCCGTTCAGCATGGTGAAGCTCAGTCCCGACAATCAAAACATGGGCTGGCAGGCAGGATACCAGCCAACGTTCGAGACCGTCGGTACCTTCAGCCACATTCATGAATGGACCATGGCCGGCCTGGGCGTTATGCCCACCAATGGTGAACTGCAGACCCGGGTAGGAGATGAGTTCAATCCCGATTCCGGCTACCGGTCGCGTATTGATAAAGCAACAGAAGAAGCTCCCCTTGGTTATTATAAGGTGTACATGACCGACACGCGCATTTGGGCGGAAGTAACCGCGACGGAGCGTGCCGGCTTTCAGCGATATACATTTCCGAAAGATCTCGATGGGCGGATCATGATCGACCTTCATGTGCAGGCCGAATACGACTATAAGCTGCTTGACGTAGAGATCAGAAAAGTAAGCGATTACCGCATCGAAGGCAGCAGCCATCAGATATCACCGCGGCCTACCGTCTGGAGCGACGATGCTGACCAGGAATACACTGTACACTTTGTCCTGGAGTTTGATCAGCCCATCAAAAAGGTCGGCGGTTGGTTGAATAACGATGTCGTGGACATCAGCAAGGTGAAGGGCAAGAACCTGAAAGAAGCGGGCGCGTTTGTGGAGTTCGATACGAAAAAGTCCGCGGTGGTGCAGGTTCGTTCAGGAATTTCACTGGTAAGTGTAGCCAATGCTGCAGAGAACCTGGAGAAAGAAATTACCAAACCCTTTGGCTGGCGTTACGACGACATCGTGGCAAACCAGAAGAAAGTATGGAACGACTACCTGTCGCGCATTGCGATCACAACTGACAACCGCCTGGAGAAGGTACGCTTTTACACGAATTTTTTCCGCTCCCTCTGTCGCAATACGTGGAGCGATGTGAACGGCGAATGGATCGCGGCTGACGAGACGAAACATAAATTCACCAATCCCGATCACCTGGCCCTGGGTTGTGACGCATTCTGGAATACATTCTGGAACCTGAACCAGCTTTGGAACCTGGCAACGCCGGAATGGTCGTCAAAGTGGGTAAACTCTCAACTGGCTATGTATGATGTTAATGGATGGCTGGCGAAAGGGCCTGCGGGAATGGAGTACATTCCTGTGATGGTCGCCGAGCACGAAATACCACTGATGGTATCGGCCTACCAGATGGGTATCCGCGACTTTGATAAGGAAAAGGCTTTACAGGCAATGAAGAAAATGCAAACGACCCCTGGCGGTCCCGTTGCCGGTGGTTTCGCAGGCAACCGCGACCTGGTGCCGTACATGAAATATAAATATGTTCCCGACGATCTCGGCAGATTCTCCAATACCCTGGAGTATTCCTATGACGACTGGACGGTGTCGCAGTTCGCCAAAGCACTTGGGAAAGACGCCGATTACAAGGTGTTCGCTGAGCGCGGCGAATGGTGGCGCAACGCTTTTAATCCTAAAAATGGATATGCACAGCTTCGCGACAGCAACGGCGAATTTAAGGAGCCGTTCGATCCGTTCCAGTCCGGCCGCAACGAGGAATACGTGGAAGGGAACGCATGGCAGCTGAGCTTCTTCGTTCCGCAGGATGTTCGCGGTATGGCTGATCTCATCGGTCGGAAGAATTTCGTCGATCGTCTGGACTGGGGCTTTAAGGCCAGCGAACCCTGGCGCTACAACGCACCGAACGATCAGTATTGGGACTATCCCGTGGTACAGGGCAACCAGCAGTCGATGCATTTTGCATTCCTGTTTAACTGGGTGGATCACCCATGGCTGACGCAGAAGTGGAGCCGCTCGATTCTTGAAGCATATTATGGTGGCGGCCTGGCCAACGCATACCTCGGCGATGAAGATCAGGGCCAGATGAGCGCATGGTTTGTCATGGCATCGATCGGCCTTTTTCAGACCGACGGAGGTTGCCGCGTTGAACCGGTATATGAAATTGCCAGTCCGCTGTATGAGGAGATCGTGATTGACCTGGGCGGACGCTACGGCAGGGGTAAGCAGTTTGTCATCGAAGCGAAGAACGCGTCGCGCAATAACAAATATGTACAGTCAGCTACGCTCAATGGCAAAACTTTAAACTCCTTTAAATTTCCGGCAGGTGACTTGTTGAAAGGCGGTAAGCTTACACTGGTAATGGGTGACAAACCCAACAAGGGTTGGGGAATTGAAGCAGACACGAAAAAATAGAAGGAGAGAGATGATCGCGAAGATATTGACAGGCGGATGCCTTATGGTATCCGCGCTGTTTCCCTTGTTCACTGCCGGAGCACAGCAGATAGATGTATACAACCCTGTCCCGGCAGGGGCAATCACCGTCGAATCCAGCAGTGAGTTCCCGGGATTCGCCGACGAGGAGACCGTGAACGGAAGTGGTATGAAAGGCCATAGCCACGTTGCGCATAACTTGGGAAAAACAATGTGGATCTCGAAAATTTCAGAAACACCGGTGCAAGCCCGCCCGCAAACCCGTGAGGGCGTGGTTTGGCTGCTGTATACTTTCGACACCGCGCGAAAACCGGAATTTGTCGAGATATGGAATCACAATCAACATGATCACACGCGACGCGGCCTGCGGAAAGTATATTTGCAATATTCCCGCGACGGACAGCACTGGGAGACACTGAAGGATGGAGATCGTGACTTTTTTATCATTCCCGAATCGCTGGGGAAAAAGGAAGAGCCTGCTGATTTACACCTCGCTCTTTCCGGTATAAGCTTTAAGTACTTCTGCATCACGGCGGACAAAGAGGAAGGTAACTACTATCACACCGGCGCGCCCCACCTGCTGGAAGATGCAAAGTGGAAGAACCAGAATATTAATTACTATGGACTGAGCGAGATCCGCTTTTACGAAAAAACCAGACGGTCGCTCAGGAGCATTGCAAAGATTGGTGATGTTTCTTTCCTGCCAACACAAGGCTATCGCAAGACAGTGGAAGGCCCGCGCCGGGAATATTCGGTAAAGTTCAGCGATCCGCTGTTCGACGGCGGCACCATCACCCTGATGTTTGACGGGAAGAAAATAACTGAGCAGGTACCCGCATCGGCAATGGGTCTGTATGAGTTTACAGCCTCGTTTCCCCCCGGCATGATGGAGGAGGCCCGCGCTGTCGATGTGATGTTCACAAGCCGCCAGGGAGTCGTAACGAAACAGGTGATGATGGAAGGCGCGCGCAAGTGGGAGGTATACTTCCTGCCACACTCGCACCTGGACATCGGCTATACCCACCGCCACGAAGACGTTATGGATCTGCAACTCCGGAACATTGAACAGGCCGTGATGCTGGCAGAGCGCACGAAAGATTATCCGGAAGGCGCCAGGTTCAAGTGGAATGTCGAGACGATGTGGCCGGTGAACGAATACCTTGAACGTTACCGGAATACAGCGCAGCTCGCGGCATTCAGGCAGGCCGTAAAGGATGGGCGGATCGCGTTAAACGCTTCAGTGGGCAATATCCTCACGGGTCTTAGCAAGCAGGAAGAACTCACACACCTTTTCGATGACGCGCATCGTGTCGGAAAGGATCTGGGTGTCGATGTCCGTTCCGTCATGATGTCGGACGTACCTGGTTTCTCATGGGGTCTCGTAACGGCGATGGCGGAAAACGGGATGAAGTATTTTTCCATGGCACCCAACTATGTTCCGCACCTCGAGACAGGCGGCAGCCGCGTGGGACTCTCGCATAAGGAGTGGGGTGATTATCCATTTTACTGGGCGTCACCATCCGGCGAGGAGAAAGTATTGTGCTGGTCAGCCGGAAAAGGTTACTCATTTTTCCACGACTGGCTCGCGGGCAGGCTTTCTTCAAGTGGCCTTGATCCCCTTTGGGAGTACCTGAATACACTTGAGGTAAAAGAATTTCCCTATAATTTTTCCTACCTCCGCTATACGGTACATGGTGACAATGGCCCGCCGGACACCGACATGCCGGACATCATCCGGCAATGGAACGAAAAGTATGAATATCCGAAGTTTCACATCGGAACAACGGAGGAGGTATTCACACGATTCGAGCAGACCTACGGCGACAAGGTGCCGGTATTTAAAGGCGACTTCACGCCATACTGGGAAGATGGCGCCGCCTCCACCGCAAAGGAGCTGTCGATGAACCGGTACAACGCCGAAAAGCTCAATCAACTGGAAATCCTCTGGTCGATCACAAACCCGGGACGTTATCCATCAGAAAGCTTTTATCACGCCTGGCGTAATGTGGCTTTGTTCTCCGAACATACATGGGGCGCATCAGCCAGCGGCCCGGAACCTGATTCCGAGTTTACGCGTGCGCTATGGAAACAGAAACAGGATTTCGCGCTACGAGCCGACTCGATCACCCATCAGATTTCACAGGCATTCAGGACTGCGATCAATGCCAATGAAAGCGGGCAGTACATCCAGGTATTTAACACCAACCTCTGGTCCCGTACGGATGTGGTAACATTCTCCTCGCCGCTGGATCTCACGGGAAAAAAGGTGGTGGACGAGAATAAACAGGCGACAAGCCTGCAAAAGACGGGTGAGCATGAATGGACGTTTATTGCCAGCGACGTGCAGCCCCTGTCTTCAAAGGTATATCGCATCATTCCATCGAAAGCCACCGCGGGCAAAGGTTCGCCGGCGGATGTTGCTGGTCCATTTGTATACAATGCCAACTCACTGTCCAACAGCGTTCTTTCCGTTTCCGTGAACGATCAGAATGGAGCGATCGTATCGTTAACCGATAAGGCGGGTTTCAACTACGCCGCAGGTAACGGGCTGAATGAGTATATCTACACCGGTCGCAACGCCGCCTCACCGCAGTATGTAACCAGGGTGAAAAGCATTGCGCAACTGAACAGCGGCCCGGTATCCGCCACGTTGCGCGTCACGGCGGATGCGCCCGGCAGCTATTCGCTGGTCAGCGACATCACGCTGTACAAAGGCATCAAACGTGTTGACATCCGGAATGTCGTGGAC